>NZ_JAJSZC010000128.1:0-22585 GCF_036815105.1 Streptomyces sp. IBSBF 3136 | reverse complement strand
CGGGGGACCCGGGGGACCGCGAGGGACGACGGGGAGGCAGCAGCATGAGCCGGGTGCTCACCGAGACGATGGTGCGGATCGAGGACGTCCACAAGTCCTACGGGCGCGGCGCCGCCGCCGTCCACGCCCTGCGCGGGGTCTCCCTGGAGATCCCGCGCGGCGAACTCGTCGCCCTCAAGGGACGCTCGGGTTCGGGCAAGACGACCCTGCTGAACATCGTCGGCGGACTCGACACCCCCGACCGGGGACGGGTCGGGGTCGACGGGCGGGACCTCGCCGGCCTCGGCGAGAGCGGGTTGCTGGAGCTGCGCAGGGACCGGATCGGGTTCGTCTTCCAGTCCTTCGGGCTCATCCCGATCCTCACCGCCGCCGAGAACGTCGGCGTACCGCTGCGGCTGCGCCGGGCCGACCCGCGCGAGCGCGAGGAGCGCGTCGACCTGCTCCTCTCGCTCGTCGGGCTCGCCGACCACGCGGCCCAGCGGCCCGGCGAGCTGTCCGGCGGCCAACAGCAGCGCGTGGCGATAGCCCGCGCCCTCGCCAACCGCCCCGCGCTGCTCATCGCCGACGAGCCCACCGGGCAGCTGGACGCGGAGACGGGACACGCGGTCATGGAACTCCTGCGCGCCGTCGTCCGCAGCGAACGGGCCACCGCCCTGGTCGCCACCCACGACGCGACCCTCCTCGACCTCGCCGATCGTGTGCTGGAGCTACGGGACGGCGAGATCGTCGAGAACTGAGCGGCCCCGGAGCCGCCCGGTTCCGGTCCGCGACTTCCGCGTCCGCGTCCGCCGCCCGAGCCCTCGCGGGCAGGGAGCCGCGCCAGCCGGTCCGTCGGGCCGGGCCTTCGGCCGAAGGCCGCGCGGGCCGGCCGCCGGCACCGTCAGAGTCGCGTCAAAGACCGTCGGAGAACGGGCCAACCGGCCATTCGCCCACATCCTTGGCCGTAGGGTCGACGCTGCGTACACAGCAGTCACGGGAAGACAATGGGGCCATGGCGCGCGGCAAGCTGCGGATCTACCTCGGTGCGGCACCGGGCGTGGGCAAGACCTACGCCATGCTGTCCGAGGCCCACCGACGCGTCGAGCGGGGCACCGACTGCGTCGTGGGCTACGTCGAACACCACGACCGGCCGCGCACCGAGGTGATGCTGCACGGCCTGGAGCAGGTGCCCCGCATGAGGCTGGAACACCGGGGCGCCGCTTTCGGCGAGATGGACGTCGACGCCGTGCTGCGCCGGGCCCCCGCCGTCGCCCTGGTGGACGAACTCGCGCACACCAACGTGCCCGGTTCCCGCAACGCCAAGCGCTGGCAGGACGTCGAGGAGCTGCTCGCCGCCGGGATCGACGTCGTCTCGACCGTCAACATCCAGCACCTGGAGTCCCTGGGGGACGTGGTCGAGTCGATCACCGGGGTGCGCCAGCGCGAGACCGTCCCGGACGAGGTGGTCCGCCGGGCCGACCAGATCGAGCTGGTCGACATGTCCCCGCAGGCCCTGCGCCGCCGCATGGCGCACGGCAACATCTACCAGCCGGACAAGGTCGACGCGGCCCTGTCCAACTACTTCCGGCCCGGCAACCTCACCGCCCTGCGCGAGCTGGCGCTGCTGTGGGTGGCCGACCGGGTCGACGAGTACCTGAACGCCTACCGCAGCGAGCACCGGGTCTCCCGGATCTGGGGCTCGCGCGAGCGGATCGTGGTCGGGCTGACCGGCGGTCCCGAGGGCCGCACCCTGATCCGGCGCGCGGCGCGGCTCGCGGAGAAGGGCGCCGGCGGCGAGGTGCTCGCCGTCTACATCTCCCGCAGCGACGGCCTGACCTCGGCCTCGCCGAAGGAGCTGGCCGTGCAGCGCACCCTGGTGGAGGACCTGGGCGGCACCTTCCACCACGTGGTCGGCGACGACATCCCGGCCTCCCTGCTCGACTTCGCGCGCGGCGTCAACGCCACCCAGATCGTGCTCGGCTCCTCGCGCCGCAAGGCCTGGCAGTACGTCTTCGGGCCCGGCGTCGGCGCCACGGTCGCCCGGGAGTCCGGCCCCGACCTCGACGTCCACATCGTCACCCACGAAGCGGTCGCCAAGGGCCGCGGACTGCCCGTCGCCCGGGGCGGGCGGCTCGGCCGGGCCCGGATCGTCTCGGGCTGGCTGGTGGGCCTGGCCGGCCCGGCGATCTTCGCGGTGCTGCTGAACACCGTCGACCTCGGCCTCGCCAACGACATGCTGCTGTTCCTCGCCGTGACGGTGGCCGCGGCCCTGCTCGGCGGCCTGCTGCCCGCCCTGGCCTCGGCGGCCTTCGGCTCCCTGCTGCTGAACTACTTCTACACCCCGCCGCTGCACCGGCTGACCGTCGCCGACCCCAAGAACATCGTCGCCATCGCGATCTTCTTCGGCGTCGGCATGTCGGTCGCCTCGGTGGTGGACCTCGCCGCCCGGCGCACCCACCAGGCCGCCCGGCTGCGCGCCGAGTCCGAGATCCTCTCCTTCCTCGCCGGCAACGTGCTGCGCGGCGAGACCGGCCTCGAGGAACTGCTGGAGCGGGTCCGGGAGACCTTCGCCATGGAGTCGGCGGCCCTGCTGGAGCGGGCGGGCGACGTCGAGCCGTGGACCTGCGCGGGCCGCGCCGGCTTCGGGCCCCCGCTCCGGCGGCCCGAGGACGCCGACGTCGACATGCCGGTCGGCGACCACATGGCCCTCGCGCTGACCGGCCGGGTGCTGCCCGCCGAGGACCGCCGGGTGCTGGCCGCCTTCGCCGCGCAGGCCGCCGTCGCCCTGGACCGCAGGCGGCTCCAGGAGGAAGCGGACCAGGCCAAGGAGCTGGCCGAGGGCAACCGCATCCGCACCGCGCTGCTCGCCGCGGTCAGCCACGACCTGCGCACCCCGCTCGCCGGGATCAAGGCCGCCGTCTCCTCCCTGCGCTCCGAGGACGTGGCCTGGTCCGAGGAGGACCGGGCGGAGCTGCTGGAGGGCATCGAGGAGGGCGCCGACCGGCTCGACCACCTCGTGGGCAACCTCCTCGACATGTCCCGCCTGCAGACCGGCACCGTCACCCCGCTCATCCGCGAGATCGACGTGGACGAGGTGGTGCCGATGGCGCTGGGCGGCGTCCCCGAGCACAGCGTCGAGCTGGACGTGCCCGAGACGCTGCCCATGGTCGCCGTCGACCCGGGGCTGTTGGAGCGGTCGGTGGCCAACCTCGTGGAGAACGCCGTCAAGTACAGCCCGCCCCGGCACCGGGTCCTCGTGTCCGCCAGCGCCATAGTGGACCGGGTCGAGGTGCGTGTCGTGGACCGCGGGCCCGGCGTGCCGGACGAGGCGAAGGACCGGATCTTCGAACCCTTCCAGCGGTACGGCGACGCCCCGCGCGGCGCCGGGGTGGGCCTGGGCCTCGCGGTGGCCCGCGGCTTCGCCGAGGCCATGGGCGGCAGCCTGAACGCCGAGGACACACCGGGCGGCGGGCTCACCATGGTGCTCAGCCTCCGCGCCGCCGGAACGCGCCCCGAGCCCCTCCCCGTCGGGGAGTCCGGCACAGAACAGGAAAGGCAGGCCTCATGACCCGTGTGCTCGTGGTCGACGACGAGCCGCAGATCGTGCGTGCCCTCGTGATCAACCTCAAGGCGCGCGACTACGACGTCGACGCGGCACCCGACGGCAGGACCGCCCTCGACCTCGCCGCCTCCCGCCACCCGGACGTCATCGTCCTCGACCTCGGGCTGCCGGACATGGACGGCGTAGAGGTGATCAGGGGGCTGCGCGGCTGGACCCGGGTGCCGATCCTGGTCCTGTCCGCCCGCCACTCCTCGGACGAGAAGGTCGCGTCGCTCGACGCGGGCGCCGACGACTACGTCACCAAGCCCTTCGGCATGGACGAGCTGCTGGCCCGGCTGCGGGCGGCCGTCCGCCGGGCCGAGCCGGTCGGGCCCGGCGAGGACGACGTGACGACCGTGGAGACCGAGGGCTTCACGGTCGACCTGGCCGCGAAGAAGGTCAACCGCGCCGGCCGCGACGTCCGGCTCACCCCGACCGAGTGGCACCTGCTGGAGGTGCTGGTGCGCAGCTCCGGCCGGCTGGTCAGCCAGAAGCAGCTGCTCCAGGAGGTGTGGGGCCCGTCGTACGGCACCGAGTCGAACTACCTGCGCGTGTACATGGCCCAGCTGCGCAGGAAGCTGGAGGCGGACCCCTCGCACCCGAAGCACTTCATCACGGAACCCGGGATGGGCTACCGGTTCGAGAGGTGAACTTCCGGGAGGTGAGCTGGCTTACAGCCCTGTCGTCGGGTCCCGGTACGCTTCAGATATGAGTGCTGCTCCTCGTTCCGAAAAGCCGGCCGGCCGGTTCCGGCGGATGCTCGACCGGCTCTCCACGTCGCAGGAGGACCTGGAGTCGGAGGAGCTGCGGGAGGACACCGAGACCGCCGGTTGCGTCCGGATCGGTGACTGCCGTGACCGGCAGATCGTCACCGTAACTGGTACCTTGCGCACGGTCACTCTGCGACCGCGCGCCGGAGTCCCGGCCCTGGAGGCCGAACTGTTCGACGGCTCCGCCGCGCTGGACGTGGTGTGGCTCGGCAGGCGCTCCATCGTGGGCATAGAACCGGGGCGCAAGCTGATCGCATCGGGCCGGATCTCGATGAGCCGGGGCCGCCGTGTGCTGTTCAACCCGAAATACGAACTGCGACCCCTCGGACGGGAGTAGCCGGTGACGTCCCTCGACAAGCCGACCGAAGACACCCAGCAGACCCAGCCGGACGAGGCCCGCGACGCCCGCGCGGTCACCGAGGCCGCGCTGTTCGAGGCGTTCGGCGGTGTCCGCGGCATGGTCGAGACGGTCCTGCCCGGGCTGCTCTTCGTCGCGATCTTCACGATCAACAAGAACCTGCACGTCTCGGCGATCGCCGCGCTGGCCGTGTCGCTGGTGCTGGTGGTGGTGCGGCTGGTCCGCAAGGACACCGTCAAGCACGCCTTCAGCGGTGTCTTCGGCGTGGCCTTCGGCGTCGTCTTCGCGATGTTCACGGGCAACGCCAAGGACTTCTACCTGCCCGGCATGCTCTACACGCTGGGCCTGGCGCTGGCCTACATCGTCACGACCCTCGCCGGGGTCCCGCTGATCGGCCTGATCCTCGGCCCGGTCTTCAAGGAGAACCTCTCCTGGCGCACCCGTAACCCGGGCCGGAAGAAGGCCTATGCCAAGGCCAGTTGGGCCTGGGGCCTGATCCTGCTCGCCAAGTGCGCGATCCTCTTCCCGCTGTACTGGTGGGCCGACACGGCCCAGCTCGGCTGGGTGCTGGTCGCGCTGAAGATCCCGCCGTTCCTGCTCGCCGTGTGGCTCACCTGGGTCTTCCTGGCCAAGGCGCCCGCGCCGATCGACGTCTTCGCGGAGATGGAGGAGGCGGAGAAGGCGGAGCAGGCGGAGAAGGAGCGCAAGGCCGCCCTGGCCGGCGAAGACGGCGACCCGACGGGCGGACGGCACCGCCGGGGCGCGTAGGCGTCGCGAGCACGACCGGCAGCGCGACCGGAAGCACGAGAAGGGCGCCCTTGGCAGCAAGGGCGCCCTTCGCCGTCGTACCGGCTCGCGACCGGCCCAGACCTGTCAGGAGACCGTCAGGCGTCCTCGCGGCGCACCGACAGCAGCTCCTCCAACTGCTCCTCCCGGGCCTGGGCGGCCACGAAGAGCAGCTCGTCGCCCGGTTCGAGGGAGTCCTCCCGGGACGGGGTCAGCACCCGGGTGCCACGGATGATCGTGACCAGCGAGGTGTCCTGCGGCCACTCCACGTCGCCCACCTGGGTGCCGGCCAGGGCCGACTCCTCGGGCAGGGTCAGCTCGACCAGGTTGGCGTCGCCGTGGCTGAAGCGGAGCAGCCGGACCAGGTCGCCGACGCTCACCGCCTCCTCGACCAGGGCGGACATCAGACGCGGCGTGGACACGGCGACGTCGACGCCCCACGACTCGTTGAACAGCCACTCGTTCTTCGGGTTGTTCACCCGGGCGACGACGCGCGGAACGCCGTACTCCGTCTTGGCGAGCAGCGAGACCACCAGGTTGACCTTGTCGTCACCGGTGGCGGCGATCACCACGTTGCAGCGCTGCAGCGCCGCCTCGTCCAGGGACGTGATCTCACAGGCGTCGGCCAGCAGCCACTCCGCCTGCGGCACCCGCTCCACCGAGATGGCGGTCGGGGCCTTGTCGATGAGCAGGACCTCGTGGCCGTTCTCCAGCAGCTCGCCCGCGATCGAGCGGCCGACGGCACCGGCTCCGGCAATGGCGACCCTCATCAGTGACCGCTCTCCTCTTCCGGGCCCCCGGCGAACGCCGCCTCGACCTTCTCCACGTCGTCCGTCCGCATCATCACGTGCACCAGGTCGCCCTCCTGCAGCACCGTCTGCGAGGTGGGCAGGATGGCCTCGCCCAGGCGGGTCAGGAACGCCACGCGGACGCCGGTCTCCTCCTGGAGCCGGCTGATCTTGTGACCGACCCACTTGGGGGAGGCGTGCACCTCGGCGAGCTGCACTCCGCCGGTGGGGTCGCGCCACAGGGGCTCGGCGCCCGAGGGCAGCAGCCGGCGCAGCATCTGGTCGGCGGTCCAGCGGACCGTGGCCACGGTGGGGATGCCCAGGCGCTGGTAGACCTCGGCGCGGCGCGGGTCGTAGATGCGGGCGGCCACGTTCTCCACACCGAACATCTCGCGGGCCACGCGCGCGGAGATGATGTTGGAGTTGTCACCGCTGGAGACGGCGGCGAAGGCGCCGGCCTCCTCGATGCCCGCCTCGCGCAGGGTGTCCTGGTCGAAGCCGACCCCGGTGACCCGGCGTCCCCCGAATCCCGGGCCCAGCCGGCGGAAGGCGGTGGGGTCCTGGTCGATCACGGCGACCGTGTGGCCCTGTTGCTCCAGGGTCTGGGCGAGAGCGGAGCCCACTCTTCCGCAGCCCATGATGACGATGTGCACGACCGTCCTTCCGGTGTCCAAAAGTTACTGCTCAGCATCAGGGTCTCAGACCGACGCCCAAAGCTACACAGGAGCCGTTCGGGCTGGGCACCCCCGTGCCCGGATCTTCGCGGTCACTGGCCCGGTTCGCTGTCCGCGACCACGGACGGCAGGTCCCGGCGAGTGATGCTGCGCACGCTGCACAGGGTCAGGATTCCGAGGCCGAGGAGGGCGGCCATGGCACCGATCAGCTCTGCGGTCGCGGGCATGGGACCTCCGAAGTGCGATGACAGGCGGGGTTTGCCATCTAGGCACGCAGAGCGCGCGGACCACGGAATCCGCAGTTCCGAGCCCCCCTGATTTCACTCGTGAGGCACAACCGGGATGCCGGGTGGGCGGTAACGTGTTCGACGGCCTACCATCCTCTGTCGTGTCCAAACTGACCGACGTGCCCAAACGGATTCTGATCGGGCGCGCTCTGCGCAGTGACCGGCTGGGCGAAACGCTCCTGCCGAAGCGCATCGCACTCCCCGTCTTCGCCTCCGACCCGCTGTCCTCCGTTGCCTACGCGCCGGGGGAGGTCCTGCTGGTCCTGTCCATCGCGGGCGTGTCGGCCTACCACTTCAGCCCCTGGATCGCCGTCGCGGTCGTCGTGCTGATGTTCACGGTCGTCGCCTCCTACCGGCAGAACGTCCACGCCTACCCGAGCGGCGGTGGCGACTACGAGGTCGCGACCACCAACCTCGGGCCCAAGGCCGGCCTCACCGTGGCCAGCGCGCTGCTCGTCGACTACGTCCTGACCGTCGCCGTCTCCATCGCCTCCGGCATCGAGAACCTCGGCTCCGCGGTCCCGTTCGTGGTCCAGCACAAGGTGCTGTGCGCGACCGCCGTGATCATCCTGCTGACCCTGATGAACCTGCGGGGCGTGAAGGAGTCGGGCAAGCTCTTCGCGATCCCGACCTACGTGTTCGTCGGCGGCGTCTTCGTCATGATCGCGTGGGGTGCGTTCCGGGGCCTGGTCCTCGGCGACACCATGCACGCGCCGACGGCCGACTACCACATCAAGGCCGAGCACCAGGGTCTGGCGGGCTTCGCGCTCGTCTTCCTGCTCCTGCGCGCCTTCTCCTCCGGCTGTGCCGCCCTGACAGGCGTCGAGGCCATCTCCAACGGCGTCCCGGCCTTCCGCAAGCCCAAGTCGAAGAACGCGGCCACCACGCTCGCCATGATGGGCCTGCTGGCCGTCACGATGTTCTGCGGCATCATCGCCCTCGCCATGGCGACGAACGTCCGCATGGCCGAGCACCCGACCACCGACCTGATCCACAACGGCCGCCCGGTCGGCTCCGGCTACGTCCAGAACCCGGTGATCTCCCAGGTCGCCGAGGCGGTGTTCGGCAAGGGCAGCTTCCTGTTCGTCCTGCTGGCCGCCGCCACCGCCCTGGTGCTGTTCCTCGCGGCGAACACGGCCTACAACGGCTTCCCGCTGCTCGGCTCGATCCTCGCCCAGGACCGCTACCTGCCGCGCCAGCTGCACACCCGCGGCGACCGCCTCGCCTTCTCCAACGGCATCGTGCTGCTGGCCGGCGCGGCGACCCTGCTCGTGGTCATCTACGGCGCGGACTCCACACGGCTGATCCAGCTCTACATCGTCGGCGTGTTCGTGTCCTTCACCCTCAGCCAGACCGGCATGGTCCGGCACTGGAACCGCCACCTCGCGGTCGAGAAGGACGCGGCCAAGCGCAGCCACATGATCCGCTCCCGCGCGATCAACGCCTTCGGCGCCTTCTTCACCGGCCTGGTGCTCGTCGTCGTCCTGGTCACCAAGTTCACGCACGGCGCCTGGGTCGCCCTGCTGGGCATGTGCATCTTCTACGCGACGATGACGGCGATCCGTAAGCACTACGACCGCGTCGCCGAGGAGATCGCGGCCCCCGAGGGCCCGAGCGACGACAGCGTCCGGCCCTCCCGGGTGCACTCCGTCGTGCTGATCTCCAAGATCCACCGCCCCACGCTGCGCGCCCTGGCCTACGCCAAGCTGATGCGCTCGGACACCCTGGAGGCGCTCACCGTCAACGTCGACCCGGCGGAGACCAAGGCGCTGCGCGAGGAGTGGGAGCGGCGCGGGATCGACGTACCGCTGAAGGTCCTCGACTCGCCGTACCGCGAGATCACGCGGCCGATCATCGAGTACGTCAAGGGCCTGCGCAAGGAGTCCCCGCGCGACGCGGTCTCCGTGATCATCCCCGAGTACGTGGTCGGTCACTGGTACGAGCACCTGCTGCACAACCAGAGCGCCCTGCGGCTCAAGGGACGCCTGCTGTTCACGCCGGGCGTCATGGTGACCTCGGTGCCCTACCAGCTCCAGTCCTCCGAGGCGGCCAAGCTGCGCGCCCGCAGGCGGCAGGAGTGGAACGCGCCGGGCGCGGTCCGGCGTGGCCCGGCGGCGGAGCGGCCGAAGGAGCCCGCCGCCAAGGACTGAGGCACGCATTCCGGGCTCCGGACTCGAGCGCCGGACGGAAACCCGGACGGAAGCGCGGGACCGGGGCGCGGGAGCGAGGCGCGGGCCCGAAGTGTGGGGCCGAGCTCGGGACCCGAGCGCCGGACCGCGGCCCGGACGCCCGCGCGGACCGAGGCACGAAAGCGAGGCCGTAGACTGGTGGGCTGTTGTCAGGCCCGCCGGTCCGCGGCCTCTTCCGTTGCCGCGGTCCCTCCCGATCTGGAGTCACCCCACCATGCAGGCAGAACCGACCAAGTCTCTGGTGGGCGAGGAGTACGAGGTCGAGATCGGCCCCGTCGCCCACGGCGGCCACTGCATCGCCCGTACCGCCGAGGGGCAGGTGCTCTTCGTCCGGCACACCCTGCCCGGCGAACGGGTGGTGGCCCGGGTGACCGAGGGCGAGGAGGGCGCCCGCTTCCTGCGCGCCGACGCCGTCGAGATCCTGGAGGCGTCCAAGGACCGCATCGAGGCCCCCTGCCCCTACGCCGGGCCAGGCCGCTGCGGCGGCTGCGACTGGCAGCACGCCAAGCCCGGCGCCCAGCGCCGCCTCAAGGGCGAGGTGATCGCCGAGCAGCTCAAGCGGCTCGCGGCCCTCACCCCCGAGGAAGCCGGCTGGGACGGCACCGTGCTGCCCGCCGAGGGGGACAAGCTGCCCGCCGGCGAGGTCCCGCAGTGGCGCACGCGCGTGCAGTACGCGGTCGACGCCGACGGCAACGCCGGACTGCGCCGCCACCGCTCGCACGAGGTCGAGCCGATCGACCACTGCATGATCGCCGCGGCCGGCGTCAGCGAGCTGGGCATCGAGGACCGGGACTGGTCCGGCATGGCCGCCGTCGACGCGATCGCCGCCACGGGCTCCCAGGACCGCATGGTCATCCTGGAGCCGCGCCCCGGTGCGCGCCTGCCGCTCGTCGAGCTCGACCGGCCCGTCTCCGTGATGCGCGTCGACGAGAAGGACGGCGGCATCCACCGTGTCCACGGCCGCGCGTTCGTCCGCGAGCGCGCCGACGACCACACCTACCGCGTCGGCAGCGGCGGCTTCTGGCAGGTCCACCCGAAGGCGGCCGACACCCTGGTCAAGGCCGTCATGCAGGGCCTGCTGCCCCGCAAGGGCGAGATGGCCCTCGACCTCTACTGCGGCGTCGGCCTCTTCGCCGGCGCCCTCGCCGACCGCCTCGGCGAGAAGGGCGCGGTCCTCGGCATCGAGTCCGGCAAGCGCGCGGTGGAGGACGCCCGGCACAACCTGGCCGACTTCCCCCGGGTCCGCATCGAGCAGGGCAAGGTCGAGTCGGTCCTCCCGCGCACGGGTATCACCGAGGTCGACCTCATCGTCCTGGACCCGCCCCGCGCGGGAGCCGGCCGCAGGACGGTGGAACACCTGGCGTCCCTGGGCGCCCGCCGCATCGCCTACGTAGCCTGCGATCCCGCGGCGCTGGCCCGGGACCTGGGGTACTTCCGCGACGGCGGGTACCGGGTGCGGACGCTGCGGGCGTTCGACCTCTTCCCGATGACGCACCATGTGGAGTGCGTGGCGATTCTGGAGCCTGCTGAAAAGGGCCGCTGACGCCGACGCCTTGTGCGAGTCTGCCCCCGATCTCTGTCGGGGGCAGACCTGTGTCCGCCTACGGGTGTGCCTTCTCGTACAACGCCCGGGTGATCGCGAGCCACGTCTCCTTCGGCAATGCCGGAATCCGGTCCTTCTCCGCGTCGATCAGGAGCTCTTCCAGGATCCGTTGATCGGACGGGTCGTCGGAGGAGGCGATCGAGCTGAGATATCCGGTGAGCCGGGGGCTCAGGGACTTCGTCGTCCGGGGTTCGACGAGCCAGCTGAAGAACCAGCGGATCACGCGGGCGGCGCGCCGGGTGTGGAGGTCGAGCAGGTACGGGTCTCCGGGGCCGGGGGGTGGTGTGATGCGGAAGTCGATCGCCAGGAGGCTCGCGAGGAGCTCGCGGGCCGGCTCCTCCGCCTGGACAGCGGGTGGGAGGTTCTCCAGGACGATGTTCTGGGCGGCGTAGGGCAGTGGTTTCCGGAGGAGGGACAGAAGGTCCTCGTGATGGGTCTGGGCCAGGCGTTCCTCGGTCTTGTGCCGGAGCTCGGCGGCGCGTTCCGCCGGGTCGGTCGCGCGGACCAGGTCCTCGGTCAGCGCTCGGATCTGGGACGACTCCATGCGGGGCCGGCGGCCCCTGTGCGTCCACAACTTCGAGACTGCCGATCTCGCAGCGACCGGCTGGTGGAGGAACTCCGGCAACGCTGCTTCCTCCAGGGCGCGTTGGTAGTCGGGCGTCAGCCGGTCGGTGATCCCTGCCATCACCGGGGCCGGCGCGGAACTCATCTCGATGCTCGGGGCCGGGCTCGTCGGGTGGTGGGTGAGAGGCGCGTCCGCCCGCGGGGAGAACCCGGGGGGAAGGCTCGGCTGTGGCGGGTACTGG
Organism: Streptomyces sp. IBSBF 3136; assembly: GCF_036815105.1. Lineage (NCBI taxonomy): Bacteria > Bacillati > Actinomycetota > Actinomycetes > Kitasatosporales > Streptomycetaceae > Streptomyces > Streptomyces sp. IBSBF 3136. Next base: position 10,744 of record NZ_JAJSZC010000128.1, on the reverse strand, counting down.
GGTGGGGTGTTCGGTGGCTCCGGGTATCCGTGGTGGGCCCCCTGTGCTGCCACGGACGTCGATACGTCCGGTGACGGCGATGGGGACGGTGACAGCGGCGACGACGCCGGCGGCGGAGTGTCCGTGCCGGACCGCTGCGCTTGCGTCGCTTCGGGTGAGCCCCGCCCCTCCTCCGTAGGACTCCCCGCCTGCCGTGGCGCTGTCGCCGGCTCCCTCGACGGGGGGGATGGTGGGGAAGGGGACGACGCCGGTGCCTCGGCCGGCTGATGACGCCACTCCCGTGGGGAGGCCCAGCTCGCGTCGGAGGCCGGTGCCTGCCGGGCCGACGGCTGGGCAGGTAACACGTCCTGGATACGGTCCTGTTGAGGCGGAGCGGGCTGCCGGTCCCGTTCCGGGGCCGCGGGTGAGGGAATCACCGGCGCTGAACCGGCGTCCGTTGGTCCCGTGCCCTCGTATCTGGCCGGCCACACTTCGCGGAGCCGGGCGTGGAAGAGCCGTAGCTCCGGGTCGGTCCTGTTCGGGTCGGTGTCCAGCAGGCGCTGGTACTTGACGGCGCCGGGCCAGCGCAGATAGTGGTCCACGAGGGTGGCGGCGAGTTCGGCGGCCGGATCCGTGCCGGGGTCCAGCAGGTCGATCCGGCGCAGACGGCTGTCCTCGTTGGGGGAGACGCGCCAGGCCGGGACGAACACCACCCGGTACGGCTGGTCGTCCATCGTGTCGAAGGTGGCGAACTGCCAGCTTCCCGAGCCCCGGTCCAGCGAGGAGCCGAAGATCCACCACAGACCCCACAGCACCAGGAGTGCCGGTTCCGGCGGCTCCCGCTCGGGGGGCACCGGTCGGTGTTCACGGGCTTGGGCGCGCGCCTTGGCCAAGGACTCGTCCAACTCACCCACGAGTGCCGACAGCCGGGCCTCCGGAGTGCGCAGGAACTGGGCCACCAGACAGAGCAGCGGGCGCCGGACCAGCCTTATGTTCTCCCACATGCGGTTCCGCATGCGGTTGGCCAGGGCGTTGAGACGTTCGCGCGGCATCGGCTCGATCCGCCCCGTCACCCGATCGGCCCAGCCCTGCTCCGCCCAGGCAACGGCGCCCAGGCTGATGCAGTAGAGGGGGACGAAGAGTCTCGCCGGGCCCAGCAGGGCATGGCAGACCGTGCTGTCGCGGTTCTGGGCGTCGGAGCCGGGGGTGCGGCGGACAAGGAGGACGCGGCCACCGGGGATGATGTGCCGGACCAGGCTGGGCCGCTGCTCGTCGCCCATCACGCGGAGCACCGGGCCGAGCCGATCGGCGAGTTCGCGGGCCTCGGGCTCGGGGCAGGAGTAGGCGACCGCGGCGATACCCGCGCCCCGGTGGCCAAGGTTGCCGGCCCAGCGGAACACGACCTGGTGCACCCGGTCGTCGGGTGCGGCCGTGTCCCCGGGCCGGCCGGGCTGCGTCCGGGTCACAAGCCCACCGCCGCCGGTCCGTCCTCGGTGTCGTCGTCGAGCAGCCCGCACATCGCGAGCACCGAGACCAGCGGCTCCAGCACCCGCAACGGCCTGGTGCCGTAAGGGAATCTGCCCTCGTGGTCGTGGCTGCCGGTGGCCGAGGCGAAGTGCAGGGTGCAGCGCAGCACGCTGTCGAAGGGACCGACCCACGCCTGCCCGGTGTGGTGGCGCAGGAACGAGTACGCGTCCCGGCTCTCCTCGGCGAACCGCTCGGCGATCCGCCGTTCCGGCGGGGGTTCGCCCAGCCAGCGGTCCACGGGCGGTTCGAACCGCACCAGATCGCTTTTGTTGATCACCACCGCCGCCGCCACCCCGAGATACTGCCCGGCCGCACGCGGCAGCCGGTCCAGCACGGTCTGGAACGCCGGATCGCCGCCCCGGGTATAGCCCAGGTCGCCGCGCAGCGGATCCAGGTACGACATGGGCAGCGCCCGCAGCGGATCCACCACGAAGATCAGCGCGTCCACGCCCACCATGAACCGGGTCAGCGCGTCGGTGCGGCGCAGGTCCTCACCGGCCAGGTCGAAGAACGCCACCGGCCGGGCCAGCCCGTCCGGCCGGCTCAGCAGCAGCGCGTCCACGAACGCGGCGAAGCCGCCGGCGCTGCGGGTGTGCTCCAGCATCGTCCCGGACCGCAGCCGCTCCACCCGCTCGGTCATGAACGTCTGGTGGTCCTGCGGGTTCACGGACTGCATCTGCAGCCCGTACCGCTTCAGACCGCCGTCGGCGATCTCGGCGATCATCTGAGTGAGCAGATGCGTCTTGCCGGTGGCCGAGTCCCCGACCATCGCCACGGTCAGCGGACTGCCGTTGGTCAGATACGGCACCGGGATGTAATGGGCCTGCCCGTCCTCGGAGTTGTCGCACCGCTGGTAGGCGGAGCGGAGGGTGTCGGCGAGACGCAGCGGACTGATCCGCCGGTCCACGTGCAGCTCCTCGAACAGCTGCTTGTCGTTGCGGACGAACAGCTGCTGCTCGTCGTAGGAGATGATCTCCAGGCAGTACGGGCAGAGGATCTCCTGGGCGGTGGCGCCCGGCGGCATCGGAACGGTCATCGGCGGGTGTCTCCTTCGGACCGGCTCCCGCCGGGCTCGTTCGTGCCGGAGGTGCGGCCTCCGCTGATCCACGTGCGCAGCCGGCCGCGCTCGCGGGCCGGATACTCGTAGCCGGTGAACTGCGCCGGCGGCGCCTCGCCGTGCCGGGGCCCGTCCGCGCCGAAGCCGCCCGGTTTCCCGGAGCGCTCCTGCTCCGGGAGGTACGGGGGGTGCACCGGGGGCGGCGGGGCGAGGGAGGCGTGCTTGCGGCGCCGGATCTCGTCGAACTCCCGCCGGTGGTGCTCCAGCGGGTCCGGCAGCAGCACGCCCGCCGCCTCGGCGGCGACCTCCGGCGCCAGGGTGCGCAGCAGCGCGTCCGGCGTCGGCCGGTCCTGCGTGTGCCGGGCGAACACCTGGCCCAGCGTCTCCATCACGGACCGCTGTGCGGCCAGGTCGGCGGGCGGCCCGTCGGCGCTCCCCGGCCGCCCGGAGACCAGGTGGTACATCACCTGCGCCACGCTCCACAGCGCGTCCCGCGCCTCCGTCGTGCCCACCCCGGCCCGTTGCTCGGGCGAGGCGTACGGCGGGATGCCGTACGGCACCCGGGGGCGCCCGGCCCGGACCACCGAGCCCAGGTCCCACACCTGCACGCCTTGGGCGTCCCAGCGGACGGCGCCGGGCACGATGCCCCGGTGCACCAGGCCGACCGCCTCCATCAGCCGTACCGCCAGCACCAGATCGCGCTCCACGGCCCGCTGGTCGCCCATCGACACCCGCTCGAGAGGCCCGGACAGCGGACGTCCGCGCGGCACGGCGTACAGCACGAACGGGGCCGGGGTGTTGACGTCGTAGCCGACCGGCGTCGGGAAGAGACCGCCGAAGCGGGTGCCCGCGTACGCCCGGTGCAGCGCCAGCGCGGCGGTGATCTCGGCCTGGAGCAGGGTGTACGCCTCCCGGTCCGCGCCCGCCTCCTGCGGCAACCGGACCTGGAAGCCCTGCCAGCCGTCCTCGAAGCGGACCGGCCGGGCCAGCGCGGGCGGCCGGACCAGACGGGGCCGGTCCGGCCCGAACCTGGCCCGCACCCGGTGCGTGACGCCCTGCGGGGAGATGAAGGAGAACTCCACGGGCGCCTCCCGGGACGCGGCCGGGCCGGTGCCGGTCTCCCGGCCGGTGTGCTCGCGGGGGCGCACCCGCTCCGCGCGGGCGCCCTCCGCGTCGTGGACCGGCTCCTGACCGGCGGTCGGCCGGGGGGCGGGCGCCCCGTACGGCTCCGGCGTCGGCCCGAACCGGTCCGGGTGCGGTGCGGGCCGGTGGTCGTTCACCATGACTTCCCCACTGTGTTGATCCGTGCGCCCGGGGCGCGGTCGGTCGTCGTCGTACGGGTACGGTTCACCGCTGCGCCCATTCCTCGCCGGGGTCCGGAACGGGGCCGGTCGGGCCGCGGTCCGGACCGGGGAGCGGGCCGTCCTCGGCCCAGGTGCGCACGCGCACGTTCTCCACCACGCCCGCACGCAGCGGGACCAGCCGCAACGTGCCGGCGAAACGGCCCGAGGCCGTCCACACCATCGCGGCCGGTACGGCGTCGGGGCCGAGCCCGCCCGCGCGCACCTCGACCACGGGCCGTACGGCCTGCGGGGCGAACGCGATGGACCGCGCCTCGGCCGGGTCCCGGCTGAGTAGCGAGAGCTGCGCCGGGGGGCACAGCAACAGCGGTCTGCCCTGTTCCGAACCGGTGTTGAGCACCTCCCGGACGCGCTGCGCCCCGATGCCCAGCAGCGCCGAGGCGTCCCCTCGCACCCGGTCCTCCCGGGCGTAGGGCGGGGCGGGCACTACCCCGTTGTCGCGCAGGCCCAGGCCGGCCGCCGCGATGGCCCGGGACACGGCGGCCTCCAGGGTGGTCGGCGCCCCGCCCGCGGGCCCGGCACCGCCCGCGCCGGTGTGGCCGCGCAGCGCGGCCACCGTCGCGTCGGCCAGGTCCGCGACAAGGGTCGGCACCAGGTCGGGACCGCCCTCGCCCGCGCCCCGGTGCAGCCAGGGCGGGGCCACCCGGGGCACGTGCCGGGGGCGGCCGCCGGGCGCGGCGGCGGGCTCGGCCCAGCCGCCGGCCGGCGGCTCGTCGGGCCAGTCGGCGTCCGGCCAGGACGAGTCCGGCTCCGACGGGTCCGGGCCCGGCGGGTACGGCCGTGCCGCGTCCAGGTGCGACGCGTACGGCTGCGGTCCGTCCGGCTGTGGCGCGTGTGTCTCCGACGCGTACGGCGGTGAGGCGCCCGGTGGTGCCGCGTACGGTTCCGCCGCGTACCCCTGTGCCGCGTACCCCAGGGTCGCGTCCGGCTGAGCCGGGCCCTGCCAGGCGCCGGGGGTCCGCGGCCGGTCGTCCGGCCAGGACTCCGCGTCCCAGTCGGGGTCGGACCAGCCGTCCGGACCGGCCGGTTTCCCTCCGGACCCGTACGGCGGGCCCGACACCGGGTGTCCCGCGTCCGCCGCGACGGCCGCGCCCCGCAGCACCGCCGCGAGCGTGCGGGCGCCGTCGGCGCAGCGGGTGCGCTCCTCGGCAGCCCACCACTGCCGGCGCAGCGCGTCCGCCAGGACGGCGTCCAACCGGGTCAGGCACGGCCCGAGCTCGGAGGTGCCGGTCGCCTCCCACCAGTCGGCCACGCCCTGGCGCCACCAGGCCCCGACGCACAGCACCGCGCCGAGCACACCGGTCAGCACACCCCCGAGCACCAGCTCGCGCGGGACGCTCACCAGCAGGGCCAGACCGAACCCGGCGCCCGCGCCGGCCGCCAGCGCGAGGGCGCGGGCCGCATCCGCCCGGTGCACCCGGCCGCCCGCCGCCCGGTTCGGCCGGACCGCCCCGGCCAGCGCGCCGCCGAGCAGGAGCACCACCGCGGGCAGCAGCGCGAGCAGCGTGCCGGGCCACGGCGCGAGGGCGGAGACGAAGGCGGCCAGCGCCGTCGGCGCCAGATGCCTCGCGCGGGCGCGGGCGAAATGCAGCGGCGCCACCGCCGACATCCGCCCCAGTGACTCCTCCGGGCACGCCCGCTCCAGGTCTCGCAGCCGGGCGGCGGACGGCGTCGGAGCGACCCGTTCGGCGAGCGCCGTCAGCCGGGCGGCGACCGCGCGCAGCGGCAGCCCCGATGTCAGCCAGCGCGCGGTGCAGCGCTGCAGCCCCTCGTCCGACTCGCCGCCACGCGACCGGCGTTCCCACATCTCCTCCGGCAGCGCCACGCCCCCGTCGGCGAGCCGGGCCAGCGCGTCGCCGTGCGGGACACCGGGCGAGCCGCTGTCCCGCAGCACACCGGCCGCCACGTCCCGGTACCGGCGCAGCGAGTCCACCGCCCGTGCCATGGTCGAGGGCACTTCGTCCGCCACCTGGCGCTCCGTCAACAACGCTCGTGCGGAGCTCAGTTCGTCCCGCATCCTGGCGAGGTCGTCCACGGCCCGTACGCAGGCGGCGCGGGCGGCTTGGGCGGGGCCGCCCGGACGCAGCAGCGCCGTCACCGGGCGTTCCGGACCCGGACCGAACAGCTCGGCCAGCCCGGACGGGAGATCCTGCGCGGAGGGCGGCCCGGTGACCGGCACCTCGCCCCCGGCGAACCGGGTCAGCGCGCCGATCCACGCGCTGTCCCGCGCGTCCGGTGTCAGATCGTGCTCCAGCACCCGCAGCGACAGCGTGGCCACCGACACGGGGGCGTCGTGCAGCTCGGACAGCACCTTGTCGAAGATCTCCCGCACCCGTAGCAGATCGGCCAGTGCGACCAGCGCCGCCTCCTTCTCACCGGCCGGGTCGGCGGTGCCCGGATCGTGCCCCGCCCACGGATCGGGCGCCCACAGCACCCCCGTACCGGAGGACTGCAGCACGGACGCCAGCCGCAGCCTGCGCCCGGCCCCGCCTTCCGCCGGGTGGCCGTCCGGGTGCGACGCGGTCCGGTCCGGCACGTCCGCGTACGACGCGTCCGAGGGCGGCGGGTTCGCGGACGGCCGCCGCTCCAGGTCGCCGACGACCAGGCAGAGCAGGCGCACCCCACCCAACGTCGGTGTCGCCGCCACCAGTTCGTACGCCTCGGCGTGCGCCGTCAGCCCGTCCGGCTCGTCCATCACCAGGAATCGCAGGTCCCCGGTGCCGGCCCGGCCGCTGTCCGGCAGTAGGGCACCCACCCGGCGGCGCAGATCGGCGCCGTCCACCAGTACGTCCCGGCCGCCCCGGAAGTCCAGTACGACGACCGGGCTCCCCGTGCCGCTCACGCGTGCTTCTCCCAGCTCTCGCGGGCGTCGTCGCCGTCGCCGCCGGACGTGATCTCCTCGTCCGGCCAGTCGGCGTCGCCGTCCGCGTCCGAGATGCCCCACGGCGCGGCGGAACCGGCCCCGGGCCAGCCCGGATCGGGTTCGGTGGTGCGCGGGAAGGGCGGGTACTCCCGCGCGGGCACCGGTCCCGGCGCGGGCCGCCCGGCCGGCGCCTGCGGCACCGTGGGCCGGCCGGCGGGCGGCACCGGTGGCACCGGCCGGACCGGGCCCGGCTCCCCGGGAGTGCTCTTGCCCACGTCCTGGCGCGGGTGGTCCGCCGGACCGCGCCCGGCGGGCGCAGGCGGGGTGTCCGGCCAGTGCCGGGTCCGCTCGTCGTGCGGGGCCGCCGCCGGCCACCGCGCGTCCCCGTCGCCTCCCGGCCGGCTGTCGGCCCCCGGCGCGCCGTCGGCGCCCGGCCTGCCGTGCGCGGGCACGTCCCAGCCGTCGGCGCGCCGGGGCGCGGCGCCGCGTGCCGCGCCGTACGGGTCGGCGGGCTGCCCGATGTCCGCCGGGCCGGGGCGCTGCGGGCGCTCGGCGGGCCGCTGCTCCCAGGACCGGCCCCAGGCCCGGTCCTGGGGATCGTCCGAGCCCCGGTCGGAGGACCACCGTTCCCCCTCCTCCGGGCGCCGCGGGTCCTCGCCCGAGCTCCGGCTCTCGCGGACCCACTCCTCCAGTTCGCGCAGGGTCGGGTGGGCCCGGTGCTCGCCCTCGGGGAAGGGCAGGTCGAGCGCGTCGGGCAGGGTCTCCGCCCAGAACTCGCGCAGCCGTCGCGTCCAGTCGGTCACCCGTGCGCCGTAGCGCCGCTCACGTTCGTCCAGCAGGCGCAGCTGACGCGGCGCCACCTCGTGGACGAGCTTCAGATACAGCTCCGAGGGCTCGCTGCCCGAGGTGCCCAGCCCACGCGGCAGCGTGTTCATCACCACCTTGCAGTAGCTCTGCACGATGTTCTCCTCCGCCAGCAGCGCCCAGCGCTCGTACGCCCGCAGCAGCCCGGCCCAGCTGGAGATGCCCTCCTGGTAGTCGGTGAGCGCCAGCTGGATGCCGAGCGCGTCCTGGCCGGCGTCGTCGTGCAGCCGGATGCGCAGCCGCTGGGGGGACGCCGGGTCGCCCTGGTAGTCGATCTGGCCGTTCCACAGCGCGCACAGCAGCCGGTTCAGGATGTGCGCCCGGTCGTCGGGCGTGCTCGCCAGCCAGTCGTCGCGGTACCCGAGCCGCTGCCGCCAGCGCAGCACGTCCTCGTCGCGGCGGGTCTCCTGCGCCCTGGCCCACTGGCGCAGCACCTTGCGGGCCTCCGGCACCTCGGTGAGGCTCATCTCGCTGCGGAACAGCACCACGGAGATCGAGTCGGTGTCCACCGCCCGGTACTCGATGGTCCGCTGGCTGTCCTGAGGCAGCCGCAGATGCTTCTCCAGGTAGGTGTCCACGGCCACCCGGCGCGAGCCAGGATAGGTGATGAGGATCTTCAGCCGCCCGTTGCCCTCGGGAGTGAACGTCGCCGGCAGCAGACCGGCCAGCTTGTACCGGAACTGCTCCAACGCCCGCGTGCTGACCTGCTGGGACGCCTCGGTGTCGCCCGCCTCGGCGGCCAGCAGCGTGCTCATCCTGGGCAGCAGCGCGCGGGCCTGCCGTCCGTCGGGCCGCTCGGAGAACAGCCGCTGCACCCGGTGCTTGAACGCGGCCTTCACCTCGGACACGGCCGCGTCGGGGGAGTGCCGGGCGGCAGCGAAGGCGCTGCGGCGCAGTTCGGCATCGACCAGCTTGTGCAGCAGCGCGGCCTCGTCGCCGTTGGGCCCGAGCTGGTGGCTCTCCACCAGACGCTCCATCAGCGCCTGGTAGAAGCGGCCCAGGTTGCCCTGCGGGGGCAGCAGGTAGGAGACACCGGTGCGGTCACCGTACAACTCCTTGACCTGCGCGGCGTGCCCGCGGGGCTGGTCGTCCACGTGCTTGCGGAACGCGTCACCGACCGCGTGCACCTCGTTGCGCAGCTGGTTCGCGGCCTGCCGCCAACGGGGTTCGTGCTCGCTCCACGCGCGGTGCCAGACCGTGCGGGCCCGCCACTTGTACCAGCGGTCCTGCTCCTCCAGCGCGGCGGTCACCTCGTCGTCCGCCCAGCGCACCCGGGGCCCCACCACCCGGCCCTTGATCCTCGGCGCCGGCGGCGGCTGCACCTCGACCCCGGCGGGCCGCGTCGGGTCCTGCCGGCGGTTGTCGAGCATGCCGAGGAAGCCGAGCCGGGCCACCGTGTTGGTGTCGCCCGGCACGCCCGAGACCACTCGGCCGAGCGTGAACAGGTCGGTTTTCAGCAGCAGTTGCTCGGCCGCCGCGCGCGGTGCGAAGCCCTCAACCAGCACCGGCATACGGTGCGCGACCTGCCGTTCCAGGTCGGCCAGCAGCCGCCGCAGCTGCTCCAGCCGGTCCCGCAGCGCGGCTTCGATCTCGCCGCTGCCGCGCGGCAGCGGGTCCGGCTCGGTCACCTCCAGCGGCTCGCGCCGCCACAGCTCGCCCAACCCCGCGGCGGTGAACATCTCCCTGACCAGTGGCGCCGTCTCGTGCGGCACGGCGGTGGAGGCGTCGGTCAGCCCGGTCACCGCGTGGGCCAGCATCTTGGCCGCGACCAGCTCGGCCAGCTCGTCCAGCGGCGCCGTCATCGACGCGACCAGACTGGTGGAGATGCCCTTGCGGCCGATACCGGTCGCGGAGCGGGCACGGCGGCTGATGTCGCCGTTGACGAAGTTGCTGGCGAACGTCTGGTAGTCGTCGTCGCGTCCGCCGCCCTTGGCCTCGCCCAGGTTCAGATCGGTGCCGACCAGGGACACCACCAGGGAGACGATGGAGCGGCGCAGGTCGTCTGGGCGGATGGCGGCCGTCTGGCTGAACAGGAACGAGGTGGGCACGGTGCCCGGCCGCAGCGACACCGGGTGGGTCTGCGGGTAGCGGATGCGCAGCGACTCCTGGAGGTCCACGTCGCCCAGCTCCGCCTCGGCGTCCGGCGCGTTCTGCTCGTCCACCAGCCGGGACAGGTCCACCACCGCGCGGGCGGCGTTGAGTTCGGCCTCCCGGCCGCCGCCCTTGGCCTCGGGGAACGCCGACGGCATGACGACCAGCGGATAGATCCGCGCGCCCCGAAAGTTCTTGTCCTTGAACGCCTGCCCGATCAGATGCAGGTAGTCCAGGAAGATGCCCGCGCCGGTCCCGCCGGCCACCGAGAACGCCACGAACACGTCGCAGCCGTTGATGGTGTCGCCGCCCACCTCCTGGAGTTCCCCGCCCGACCCGGCGATCGCGTCGATGGCCCGGTGCAGCGGGGCCAACACCGGCGCGGGACCCTTGGCGAGGGTGGCGAACAGCGCGGCCCGGCCCACCGTGGGCAGCTGGCCGGCGCCATTGCGCAGCGGGTTGATCTTGGGTTCGCCGCCGTGCGGCGGCAGCCAGTCGGACACCTCGTCGCGCAGCTCCGCGCGCAGCATCCGGGTCACCTCGGGCGAACTGTCGTAGTCGGCGGGCAGCAGGTCGTGTGTGGCGCGCGAGGTGCGGCTGTAGGCCTGCCGCAGCGCGGTGTCCGCGCTCAGGTGCGGCAGCCGGCCCAGCTCCGCCTCGCTGTAGTCGGCGTACACGAACTGCAGGCAGCCGGGCAGCTGGTAGGGCAGCCGGCCGTTGCCGGTGAGGGCGGTGCCGTCCGGGCCGCAGAGTTCGGCGCGCAGCCGGCGCTCCAGTTCTGCGCCGATCAGGCCGCCGGTGCCGCCGAGGCCGACGAACAGCATCGGCTGGAAGATCTTCATCGCTTCGTTTCCCCCCTGTCCGGTGCGTGCGCACCGGGCGTTCGATGGATCCCAGGTCCCGTGGGCGGACCTGCCGTGGGCTGGTGGTGCGGGTCCGGGGGGGGGGGGGGGGGGGGGGGGGGGGGGGGGGGGGGGGGGGGGGGGGGGGGGGGGGGGGGGG
>NZ_JAJSZC010000127.1:0-34897 GCF_036815105.1 Streptomyces sp. IBSBF 3136 | reverse complement strand
CAGGAACAGAGCTCACCCCACGCACGCCATCGGACAAGGCCCCTGCCTCAGCCCCCCGCGCAACACCAGCCGAACTACCGGCACCGGACACCGGCCCCGATGCCGGATCGGCCGGGAACTCGTACGCGACTCGCGGCGCGGCCAAGGGCGCGCCCGGCGGTGCGGTCATGGTCACGGCCTCTCCCCACGTCGGACCCTCGGCGTCGTCGTAGCCCTCGGTGCCGGGCAGCCACTCCCGCGAGCGCGCGTCCCAGGCGGTGGCGCCGGTGGGCGTGGCGGGGCGGTCCAGGGGGCCCGGCTCGCCGATGCCCGGCTCGCTGAGGACGTCCCGGTCGCCGTGGCGGCCGTCCGCCGCTTCGGAGCCGCTCACCGCGCCGCCTCCGGGGCCGTCAGCGGGGTCCTCGACGGGGTCGCGCGGACCGGGCCGCCCGCCGCCCAGGCGGGGACGCCCCGGGGCAGCACGGGTGCCGTGGGGCCGGTCCAGTGGACGGGTACGTGGGCCTCGGCGGGGTCGGCGAACGGCAGGGGTGCGCCGGCCTCGTCGAGGACGACCCGGCGCACCGGGCAGCGCGAGACGATCTCCAGGTAAATGCCGTGAAATGCCGCGATGTTCTGCTCGACGGTGAACAGTTCGAGCGCGCGGGCACGCGCGGCGGCCCCCAGGCGCTCACGGCGCTCGGGGTCGCGCAGCAGTGCCACGCACGCCTCGGCGAGCGCCCGCGGGTTGCGCGGGGGTACGACGAGCCCTGTGCCGCCGATGGCCTCCACCACCGCGCCGACGTCGGTGGACACGGTGGCCCGGGCACAGAGCATGGCCTCGACCAGGGTGATCGGGAAGCCCTCGACGACGCTGGAGAGGACGACGACCGCGCCGGCGGCGTACGCGTCGGGCAAGGCCGGCACCTCGGGGCCGCCGATCTCCTCGAAGGAGACGGGGTTGTCGCCGACGGCGTGCACGCCCTCGGCCTCGTCGGGGAAGAGCTGGGCGGCGAGCACCCGGCAGTGGCCCAGGTAGACCTCGCCCTCGGGGCCCGTGGGCGAGCCGACGATCCGCAGGCGGGCCGTCGGCCGCTCCTTGCGGACCTCGGCGAAGGCGTGCAGCAGGGAGACCAGGTCCTTGGTGGGGTCTACGGGCCCGACCCACACGAGGGTGTCCGGGTCGGACCGGTCGGGGGCCTCGCCGACCTCCGCGAAGCGGGACGCCTCCATGCCCGGGTGGACGGTGCGGATCCGGGTGCGGTCGGCGCCGCACCGTTCCTGCCAGCGGCGGGCGTGCGCGTTGCCGGGGGTGAGGATCGCGGCACGCCGGTAGACCTCGGTGGCCAGCCGGCCGTGGAAGGCGGCGAGCAGGGCGCGTACGGCCGGGGCGGCGGCGTCGGGGCCGAGGGCCAGGTAGTGCGAGCGCAGTTGCACGCCGTACTCGGTGACCAGCAGCGGGACGCCGGAGAAGTGCCGGGCGAGGAGGCCGGGCAGGGCGGCGGGGCCGCCGGCGGTGGCGTGACAGAGGTCGGCGGCGCCGAGGCCGTCGTCGCCGTACCAGTCGAGGGAGAGGGGGCGCAGGGCGCGTTCGAGGTGCGCGGCGACGGCGAGCAGGTCGGGTACGCGCGCCTCACGCGCCGTGCGCGACGCTCCGGGGGCGCGGCAGGCGCGCTCCAGGGTGCGTACGGCGGTGTCGGAGCGGAGTGCGCCGGTGAGTCCGCCCTCGTCGCGGGCGAGTTCGGCGAGTCCGTACAGCGCGCTGCCGAAACGGTCCGTCAGGTGGGTGGAGTCGGCGTCGGACGGGGCGCCGGGCGCGGTGCAGACCGCCTCGGCCAGTTCCCCGTAGCACTCGGTGAAGCGCCGGCGTGCGCGCCGTCCGTGGGAGACGCCGTCGTCCTCGGCGCGCCACAGCGGGGCCGTGCGGACCCGGCTGACCTGGTCGGGCAGCGGGACCAGGCCCGCGTCCTCCTGGGCGCGGCTGCGGCTGAGCGCGTGGATGTCGAACTCGTGCTGTGCGAGCCCGCGCACGAGCCGGTCGCACCAGAGTCCGGCGTCACCACCCACATACGGATAGCCACCCTCCGTAAGTAGCCCGATGCGCATGTGTGCACCCCCGATCTCCCGCTGGACGGGAGCCGCCTTCGTCGCGGCGGCTCGCAGCGGGACGAACGTATGCGGACAAGGCGGTGGGGGGGGGGGGGGGGGGGGGGGGTGGCCCCCCCCCCCACCAAAAGGGGTGAACGGTCGTAACTTTCGCGTGCGGCACGCGTTCCGACGCGCTAAGAGAGCGGACGGTGATCGCCTGCGCGCGAAACGTTACGCCACGGCCGGCTCCCGCCGGGCCGCGCGCCGCCGGGCCGCCTGCCCGGGGTCGAGGGCGGGTACGGCGGCCAGGAGCTGCCTGGTGTACGTCTCGCGCGGGGTGCCGTACACCTCCTCCACGGGCCCGGTCTCGACGACCCGGCCCCGGCGCATCACCGCGACCCGGTCGCTGACCTGGCGGACCACGGCGAGGTCGTGGGCGATGAACACGAGGGCGAGGCCGAGTTCCCGCTGGAGTTCGCCGAGGAGTTCGACCACCTGGGCCTGTGTGGTGACGTCCAGCGCGGAGACGGGCTCGTCGCAGACGATGACCCGCGGGTCGGCGGCGAGCGCGCGGGCGATGCCCACGCGCTGGCGCTGTCCGCCGCTGAACTCGTGCGGGTAGCGGTCGTAGTGCGCCGCTTCGAGGCCCACGCGCTCCAGCAGTTCGGCCACCCGGCCCCGGATGCGCCGCTCGTCGCGTTCGCCCCGCGCGCGGAGCGGGTCGGCGATGGACTCGCCCACGCTGCGGCGGGGGTTGAGGGAGGAGACGGGGTCCTGGAAGACCATCTGCACGGCCGGGTCCACGCCGGTGTGCGGCTGCCCGTCGTAGCGGATCTCCCCGGCGGTCGGTTCCAGCAGCCCGACCAGCATGCGGCCCAGGGTGGTCTTGCCGCTGCCGCTCTCCCCCACGACACCGAGGGTCTCGCCCCGGCGGACGGTGAGCGAGATGCCGTCCACGGCCGCGAACGCCCCCTTGCCGTGCCCGAACTCGCGCCGGAGCCCGGTGGCCTCCAGCACCACCTCGCCGGGCTCCCGTGACCCGGCCCGCGGCGCGTCGACGCGCGGTACGGCGTCGAGGAGTTCGCGGGTGTACGCCTGTCCGGGCGAGGCGAGGACCGTGCCGACCGGGCCCTGTTCAACGGCCCGGCCGTGCCGCATGACCAGCACCTCGTCCACGCTCTCGGCGGCGACACCCACGTCGTGGGTGACGAGCAGCAGGCCCATGCCGGTCTCCTCGCGCAGCGTGTGCAGCAGGTCGAGGATCTGGGCCTGGACGGTGACGTCGAGGGCGGTCGTGGGCTCGTCGGCGATCAGCAGCCGGGGCGAGCAGGCGAGCGCCATGGCGATGAGGGCGCGCTGGCGCATGCCACCGCTGAACTCGTGCGGGCGGTACCGGGCGCGGCGCCGCGCGTCCGGGATGCCCACCCGGTCCAGCACCTCGACGGCACGCGCGCGTGCGGCGCGGCGCGAGGCGCGCGTGTGGACGCGGTGGACCTCGGCGATCTGGTCGCCGACGGCGTAGTACGGGTCGAGCGAGGACAGCGGGTCCTGGAAGACCATGGCGGCCTTGGCGCCGCGCAGCCGGCGCAGTTCCTCGTCCGGGGCCCGCCCCACGTCGGTGCCGGCGACCCGCACCGTGCCGCCGACCCGCGCCCCGGTGCCCCGGTGCAGGCCCAGCAGGGCGCCGGCGACCGTGGACTTGCCGGAGCCGGACTCGCCGACGAGCGCGAGGGCGGCGCCCTCCGCCAGCCGGAAGGAGAGGCCGTCCACGGCCCGCAGGGAGCCGAACTCGACCGTGAGGTCCTTGACTTCCACGAGGCTCATGCGAGTACCACCCGTCGGTCGGCCACGGCGTAGAGCACGTCCGCGACGGCGTTGGCCACGACCACGAAGAATCCGATGACCAGGACCATGCCGACGACCACCGGGAGGTCGACGACGTTCACCGCGTGCACCAGCTCCTGGCCGATGCCGGGCAGCCCGAACAGGGTCTCGGTGAGGACGGCGCCGCCGACGGCCCCGCCGAAGTTGTTGGCGTTCAGCGCGATGACCGGGGCGAGGGCCCCGCGCAGGGCGTGCCGCCCGACGACCGAGCGTTCGGCGACGCCGTAGGCGCGGAAGGTCCGGATGTGGTCCTCGGCGAGGGTCTCCAGCATGGCGGCACGGGTCAGGCGGGCGAACGCGGCCGCCTCGATGAGCGCGAGGGAGAGCCACGGCAGGAGCAGGTTCCAGGCCCACTGTTCGGGATCGTCGGTGAACTTCACGTACTGCGGGAAGGGCAGCAGCCGCAGCTCGCCGCAGACGACGATCATGAGGACCAGACCGATGACGAAGACCGGCGTGGCCGTGCCCGCGAGGGTGAGCGCGGTCAGCGCGCGCTCGGTGAACCGGCCGCGCCGCCAGGCGGAGAGGACGCCGGTGCCGACCCCGAGGACGAGCCAGATCACCATGGCGCCCACCACGAGCGACAGGCTGACCGGGAGCTTGGTCAGGATGATGTCCGTGACCTGCCGGTCGCTCTGGTAGGAGAGCCCGAGGCAGGGGGCCGGGCAGTGCTCCACCGAGGTGCCGGTGGAGTAGTCCTGGCCGGCGAACAGGCCCTCGAGGAAGTGCCAGTAGCGCAGGTACAGGGGGTCGTCGAGCCTGAGCTGCTGGGCGACCTGGTGGACCTGTTCCGGGGAGCAGCGCGGGCCGCAGGTGATCTGGGCGACGTTGCCGGGGGTGACGTAGAAGACGACGTAAATGATCACCGAGATGGCGAGGAGGGTGACCAGCGCGCCGGCGCCGCGGCGCAGCACGAAACCGCCGAATCCGCTCATGCCGCCGCCTCCTCGGCCGCCCGGTCCTCGCGCCTGCCGCCGGTGCCGACGCGCAGGCGTGAGGCCGCGCGCGGGTCGAGGGCGGTGCGGACGCCGTCGCCGAGGACGGTCAGCGCGACGACGGTGACGAAGAGGGCGCCGGCGGGCAGCAGCAGGTACTGCGGCGCGGCCTGGTACCAGACGTCGGCGGCGGTGAGCATCTGTCCCCAGGACGGGGTGGGCGGCTTCACGCCGACGCCGAGGAAGGACAGGGCCGCCTCGACGGAGATGTTGATGGGCACGAGCAGCGCCGCGTAGGTGATGACGGGTGCGGCGAGGCCGGGCAGCAGTTCGCGACGGGCGATGCTCCAGGTGCCCCAGCCGCTGAGCCGGGCGGCGGCGACGTGGTCGAGTCCCTTGAGGGTGAGGGTCTGGGCGCGGGCGATCTTGGCGATGTTGCCCCAGGCGATCAGGCCGATGACGAGGGTGACCAGGACGGGTCGCGGGAAGCTCGACGGCACGATCGCGAGCAGCGCGAGGGCCATGATCATCAGGGGCAGGGCGACGATGATGTCGGTGATCCGGCTCAGCAGTTGGTCGACCAGCCGGCTGCCGAGCGCCGAGGCGACGCCGAACAGGACGCCGAGGGTCACCTGGATCGCGGTGGCGCCGAGCGCCACTCCGAGGGAGACCCGCGCCCCGTACACGAGCCGCGCGAACAGGTCGCGTCCGGTCTGCGGTTCGACGCCGAGCCAGTGGTCGGCGCCGAGGCCGCCGAAGGAGCCGACGGGCACGCCTCCGCGCGCGGAGTCGATCAGGGAGGGGTGGTAGGTGGTGGGGTCCTGGCCCTCCAGGGCGGTGAGGAGCGGTGCGGCGAGCGCGACCAGGACGAGCAGCGCGACGACGGCCGCGGCGACCAGGGCGGCGCGCTGCATCCGCAGCCGCCGCCAGAACTGACGGGCCCCCGAGACCCCCGGGGCGGGTGTGTCCGCCCCGGGGGTGTGGGAGGCGACGAGTGCCTCGCTCACGGTGCTACTTCACCGCGACCTGGGAGATGTCCAGCACGCCGGTCCAGTCGCTGATGACGATGTTGCGGACGTCCTTGCCGTACAGGCGCTTGTAGACGGGGTGGAACAGCGGCACGACGAGGGCCCGGGCGCCGATCTTCTTGTCCAGGGCGCCCCACCGCCGGGCGGCGGCGTCGAGGTCGGTCAGCTTGTTGATGGCGTCGATCTCGCCGTTGACCGACTTGTCGTTCAGCAGGCCGGTGTTGAAGTTCGCGCCGTCCTTGACGATCTGGCGGCCGTCGAAGATCGGGGCGAGGAAGGGGCCGCCGGAGGGCCAGTCGGCACCCCAGTGGGCGAGGAAGAAACCGGGCTCGGTCCTGACGTCGTGGATCTTGTCCCCGTAGTCGTTGCTCTCCAGGCCCTGCAGCCTGACGGTGACGCCGGCCTTCTTGAGCGCGTCCTGGATCGCGGTCGCGATCTCGGGGCTGGTCTCGAAGTCCTTGCTGTTGGAGTGGGTCAGGGTGACCGTGAGCCCGTTCTTGTGGCCGGCCTGGGCCAGCAGTTCCCTGGCCTTGGCGGCGTTGCCGGCCTTGCCCGCCGGGAAGAGGTCGTAGGGCGTGTGGCCGAAGGACTTCTGGTCGGGCAGGAAGGTGGTGGCGGGCTCGGCGAGTGCCGAACCGCCGGCCGCGTTGACGACCGAGGAGCGGTCGACGGCGTACGAGATGGCCTGCCGGACCTTCGGGTCGTCGAACGGCTTCACCTCGGGGTTGAAGGCGATGTAGTCCGTGTAGCCGAAGTGGCCGGTGCCCACGCGCGAGGCCAGGTCCTGGTCGCCGGTGACCTTGGCGAGTTCGGCCGGGCCGAGGTTGGTGTCGGTGGTGACCGCGGCCGCGTCCGCTCCCTGCGACGCGGACAGCCGCTGGTTGATCACGGAGGAGTCGAGGCCGGAGCGGACGTCGATGGTGTCCGGGTAGGCCTTGCGCTCGGAGTCCGTGGCGGCGGACCAGTGGGTGTTGCGCTTCAGGACGAGGTGCTCGCCGTCGTTCTCGTTGCGGACGACCTTGTACGGGCCGGACGAGACCGGGTGCTCCTCGTATTTGGTGCCGGTGTCCTTGGCCTCGGGGACCGGGGTGAACTGGGTCTGCGTGGCCAGGTAGGGGAACTCGCCCTCGGGCTTGTTCAGGTGGAAGACGATGGTCCGCTCGTCGGGCGTCTCGATCGCCGGGAGGCCCTTCTTGTCCTTGTAGGGGCCCTGGTAGGCGGCAGCGCCGACCAGCCAGTCCCTCAGGTAGGGGGCGCCGCCGGAGAGTTCGGGGGCGAAGGAGCGCTCGATGCCGTACTTGACGTCGGCCGAGGTGATCGGGGTGCCGTCCTCGTAGGTGAGGCCCTTCTTCAGGGTGTACGTCCACACGGTCGCGTCCTTGCTGGGGCGCCCGGTGTCGGTGGCGAGGTCCGGGACGACCTTGGCGCCGGCCGCGCCGTTCTCCCGGTTGCGGGTGGTGAGGGTGCGGAAGACCAGGGACGGGACGTTGCCGCCGCCGGAGGTGTAGAGGCGGGCGGGGTCGAAGTCCTGCTGCGGGTTGGAGTTCAGCACCGTGAGGGTGCCGCCCTGGTGCGGGGCGGAGTCGCCGCCGGAGCCCTTGGCATCGTTGTCCTTCGGACCACAGGCGGCGGCGCCCGCTGCCACGACCAGGCTGACGGATGCCGCTGCCACGCGGCGCGCTATGAGGGACGGTTGACGCATCGGAATGACGACCTCTCGGAGGCTGAACGAGTAAATCTCGAACAGTGAGACAAATGGACGAGGAGTGAGACGGCTGCGGACAGACGTCGGCCCCGGCGTCGGGTCGTCGAAGGACGCGCCGTGAGCACATCACGGACGCGGAAAGGAAGGAAGGAATCGCGACGCAAACGCCGGGGAGGCGGCGTCAGCGACAGTGGATGTCGGCCACGCAGAGGGCGGTCACGCCGAACAGCGCCAGCTCGATGGCGGCGCTGTTGGAGACGGCATGACGGAACCACATGCGCCAAAATATGAACGACCTTGCGACTCATGTCAATCCGACACAAGCCCTCCTCCGTCAACTCCGGGGATAAGGCCAGGGGTTGGGCAGACAGTGGATTCCGTCATGATCGAGGAACTTGGTCTGCTGCTGCATCACCGGGGCGAGCTCGCCGTCCTTCTGGCACGTCACATGGCCGTGACCGAGCCGGTGACCGACCTCGTGGTTGATGAGCATCTGTCGGTATGCGTGGATTTTGTCGCCATATGTCTTGCTGCCCTGGGCCCACCGGTAGGCGTTGATCATCACGCGCTCGGTGGCCGCCGAGTCGCAGGAGACGTTGTCCTCGGTGGTGTCGAGGCCGGACTTGGCGCACCACTTGGCGGTGGTGCCGGGGCTGGCGAGCGTGATGACGAAGTCGGGCTTGCCCGAGGAGACGCGCTCGAAGGTGCGGGTGCCGCCGTGCGCCCAGCTCCGGTCGTCGTTCAAGGTCTTCTGCACGGCCTCGGCGAACAGTGCGCCGTCCAGGCCCAGTCCCTGCTCGATGTCCACCCGGTAGGTGTACTTCTGCCCCTTACCGGGCGCCTTGTCGGCGCCGGGGACGGCCTCGAACTTCCCGGACGCCTTCAGCGTGGCGGTCAGCGGGTACGTCCGGTCCATCTTCTGCTCGTACGTCAGCGGCGCCGCGTCCGACGCGGCGGAGGGCGCGTCCTGCCCGGGCGCGCGGGCGTCGCGGGCCTGGTCGGTGGCGGAACGGGCGCGCGCGTCGCCGCCGCCGTGGCCGTCGGCGACCTGTCCGGCGACGACGACCGCGAGCACGGTGGTCACGGCTGCGGCCACGATGCCGGTGAAGGCCCGGCCCTTGTTCCCGCCCCGCTGCGCGGGCACGGACGCGGGCGGTGCGTCGTCGCCGCCTCCGTCACCGGCCGTCGCCGGCTCGTCGGCGTCGTGCGGGTGCCGCGCCCCGGGGACACCCGAGCGGCGGGGCCCGTCGGCGCCCGGCCGGGGCGCGAAGAGGTCGACGTCCTCCTCGAAGGCGTCGAGGTACTCCTGCCGGGGGCCGCCGTCGGACCGCCGTCTGCCGCCCTGCCGCTGCCGCGGGAGGAGGGGACCGGTCCCGGCGGGGCCCTTCCGGGTCCCGGACGCGGTCTCGGCGCCGGCCGGCCCGGCGAACTCGCCCCAACCGCCGCCGGGTTCACGCTGCTGGGGGTGCCCGCCCCGGGTCGCCGGACCACCGACGCGCGGTACACCCCGCGCGGGCGTACCGTCCGGCAGTCGCGGGATCCCGTGCGCCGGTGTGCCCTCGGGGGCGCGCCGGCCCGCCTGCGCGGGCAGGGGCACCCCACGCGCCGGGGTGCCCTCGGGCGGCCGCGGTGCTCCCTGACCGGGCGCGCCCGGACGGAGACCGGACTGTCGCGCCTCCCGCGGGGCTCCGGGGGCCGGGGCCCGCTGGTCTCGCTGTGCTCCTATGTCCCCCGCGTCGTCCTGGGGGGCCGGTTCGCGCCTGCTGTGGCGTCCCACCTCTGCCCTCAGCTCCCCGCGCCCGTGCCAGAACCGACGCCGGAACCGCCGCCCGGCTCCACGGCCCCGGCCTCCTCGGCGGCTCGCCCTTCACCGGCGCGCGCCGCGCCGGCTTCCGCGAGCATCTCCCGGAACGCTCCCGCCACCACCTCCGGGTACTCCATCATCGCCACGTGCCCGGCCTCCGGCAGGGACAGCAGGCGGGAGTCGCGGAAGGAGCGGGCGGCCTTGGGTGCCATGCGGTAGCCGACGAGCTGGTCGCGGCCGCCGTAGACCAGCAGGGTCGGGGCGAGCACGCGCTCGGCCTGGCGCCACAGCCCGTGCTGCCCGCCCAGGGTGTAGGCGTTGACGATTCCGCGCGCGGAGCGCGCCATCGCGTCCCAGAAGTACGGCAGCCGCAGTCGCCGCTCCAGCTCCTCCACGGCGTGCCCGAACGCCTCCGGCGACACCTGCCCGGGATCGCCGTAACACAGCCCCAGGACGCCCCGCACCCGCTGCTCGGCGGTCCACTCCCTGGTCAGCCGGGTGAACAGCAGGGCCACACCGGGGACGCCGAGCAGCGCCGTCGGCACCGCCGAGCGCTGCACGCGCAGCTCCGGGAGCGCGGGCGAGATCAGCGTGAGGGTGCGCACGAGGTCCGGGCGCACGGCGGCGACGCGCGTGGCGACCGCCCCGCCGAGGGAGTTTCCGAACAGGTGGACCGGGCCGCGGCCCGAGGTGTCGAGCAGGCGGATGACCGCGCGCGCGTGCCCGGTGACGGAGTAGTCGCCGTCGTCAGGAGGCGGGGAGTCGCCGAAGCCGGGCAGGTCGACCGCCTCGCCGTCGACGACGCCGTCCAGCTCCTTCATCAGCACGGACCAGTTCTGCGAGGAACCACCGAGGCCGTGGACGAACAGAGCGGGCGGCAGCCCCTCGCGCGCGGGGCGCCGCGAACGGACCGACAGGGTGGCCCCCGGCAGTCCCACCGACCTCAGCCGCTCCCCTTCACCGACCCGAACGGGTGCCACCCTCGGAAGGACGCTGGCGGCCGGTACGGACGGCGACTCGGTCGAAGACATGCGGCAATGTTACGAGACGATCACGCTGTGGTTCATGTGTTCGCCGTCACAGGTTGGACCCCGTCCCGCCGGACACCCCGGA
Organism: Streptomyces sp. IBSBF 3136; assembly: GCF_036815105.1. Classification (NCBI taxonomy): domain Bacteria; kingdom Bacillati; phylum Actinomycetota; class Actinomycetes; order Kitasatosporales; family Streptomycetaceae; genus Streptomyces; species Streptomyces sp. IBSBF 3136. The sequence goes on along the minus strand of NZ_JAJSZC010000127.1, from coordinate 24,364 downwards.
GCGGATGACCCCGCCGCGGACAGGGGCCGACGGCATGGCGTCCGGATCAGGTGTCTCCTAGTCTCGTACAGAGGGCACCCGCATGTGGCCCCTGCTTCTTCCAGGGACGTTCGTAGGAAGGGAGCCCAGCATCATGACCCATGAATCCATCGAGGACCCGATCGAGCCCGAGCTGACCGACGATCTGAATGCCGAGGACCCCGCGGAGATCGACGTCGAGGCCCCCGAGGTGGACGCCGCCGAGCAGCACACCGACATCGCGCCGGACCGCGACGACCCGCTGACCGGTGTGGATCCGGAGCGCGGCAACGAGGCCGATCTCATCGAACAGGCGCGCGTGGTCACCCTCGACGAGGACGACTACCGCTGACCTCGGCCGACCCGGCGGGGCCGGTCCGGTCGCGCGAGGCGGGCTCCGCGGCTTTCCTCGCTGTCCGGTACGTGAAATTCTGCGCTCGCACCGCGCACACCACGGTTACCGAAAAGTACGATGGCCGCGCGGCCGACACCGCATGTGGACGAATTGGGAGGCGGCGTGACAGCCATCGAGCAAACTGAGGCGGCACGCCCACGGGGCACCCGTCTGCCGCGCCGTGCCCGGCGGAACCAGCTGCTGGGCGCCGCCCAGGAGGTGTTCGTCGCGCAGGGCTACCACGCCGCGGCGATGGACGACATCGCCGAGCGGGCCGGCGTCAGCAAGCCGGTGCTCTACCAGCACTTCCCCGGCAAGCTCGACCTGTACCTCGCCCTGCTGGACCAGCACTGCGAATCGCTGATCCAGGCCGTGCGCAGCGCGCTCGCCTCGACGACCGACAACAAGCAGCGCGTGCGGGCGACCATGGACGCCTACTTCGCGTACGTGGAGGACGACGGCGGCGCCTTCCGGCTGGTCTTCGAGTCGGACCTGACGAACGAGCCCGCGGTGCGCGAGCGCGTCGACAAGGTGACCAACGAATGCGCCGAGGCGATCTGCGACGTCATCGCGGAGGACACCGGCCTCTCGCGCGCGGAGTCGATGCTGCTCGCCTCGGGCCTCGGCGGTCTCGCGCAGGTGGTCGCGCGCTCCTGGCTGCACAGTGACCGCAGTGTGCCCCGCGACCAGGCGGTGCAGTTGCTGACCTCGCTGGCCTGGCGGGGCATCGCCGGCTTCCCGCTGCACGGCACCGAGCAGCACTGACGGACGCCGACACGCCCGCACGGACGCCGCCGGCCATGTGTTCCCATGCGGTGTTCGCTGTTGGCGTTCCGGCCCGCAGCGTGTACGTCCCCTCACCGGGCTAATGTGTGCAGCGTACGGCGCGGAAGATCGCGCACATCACTGACCGTCGGAGGGACATAGCCGTGGAGGTCAAGATCGGCGTGCAGCACGCGCCCCGCGAGATCGTTCTGGAGAGCGGTCAGAGCGTCGAGGAGGTCGAGCGCCTGGTGTCGGAGGCGCTGGCCGGGAAGACGCAGCTGCTGAGCCTCCAGGACGAGAAGGGCCGCAAGGTTCTGGTCCCGACGGACCGCCTGGCGTACGTGGAGATCGGCGAGCCGACCGTCCGCAAGGTGGGCTTCGGCGCCCTGTAGGACGCCGCGTCACCGCCCTGTGAGCAGATCGGGAGAGGGGCCCGGCGGCACTGTGCCGCCGGGCCCCTCTGCCGTGCGGCACACACACGGACGGCTNCCCCCCCCCCCCCCCCCCCCCCCCCCCCCCCCCCCCCCCCCCCCCCCCCCCCCCTCTGCCGTGCGGCACACACACGGACGGCTCACAACTCCTCCACAGCGGAGGATTGCAATCCGCAGGTCACGGGTATGACGGGCTACGACCGTCAAGCAGAGGCCGGCCGTGGGAGGGACCCCGACATGATCCTGGAAGCACTCGGATCCGCCTTGCTCGGTCTGCTCCTCGCCTGGGCCGCGACCCGCCGGCTGCCGCACCGGCTGCCCGCCCGCCCGCTGGTGCTCTCCACGGGCGTCGCCGGAGCCCTGTTCGGCGACTTCGTCACGCACAGCGCCCTCGGTCCCGGCAGCGTCCTGCTGAGCCTCCTGGGGGCCGCGGTCGTCTCTGCCGCGTCCCTGTCGCTCCTGCTCCGCCCGGCACGCCACCTGCGCCGACGATCAGCCCCGGCGTAACGACGCCAGGGGGCCGAGCCGCGGGGTACGACGCCCCGCCGTGCGCCGTACCCGAACCGCCCCCGGCGGAAGGGGGCCGCTGCGCCACCCGCCGTACCCGGACCCCCTGCCCGGAACGGGGACGCCCCGCCGCGCGCCGTACCCGGACCGCGCCGACGGGGCGACAGGCGTCTCAGGCCGCGAGGCCCAGCGCCGCCATCCGCTTGGTGTGCGCCTCCGTGATCCGCGAGAACATCCGGCCGACCTCGGCGAGATCGAACCCGTCGGCGACCCCGCCCACCAGCATCGTGGAGAGCGCGTCCCGGTCGGCGACGACCCGCTGCGACTGCGACAGCGCCTCGCCCATCAGCCGCCGCGCCCACAGCGCGAGCCGGCCGCCCACGCGCGGGTCCGCGTCGATCGCCGCGCGCACCTTTTCCACGGCGAACTCGGCGTGCCCGGTGTCGTCGAGCACGGCGAGGACCAGCTCGCGCGTGTCGGTGTCCAGGCGGGCGGCGACCTCCCGGTAGAAGTCGCTCGCGATGGAGTCGCCGACGTACGCCTTGACGAGGCCCTCCAGCCAGTCCGAGGGGGCCGTCTGCCGGTGGAAGCCGTCCAGGGCCGCGACGAAGGGCTCCATCGCCCCGGTCGGCTCCTCGCCGATCTCGGTCAGCCGGTCGCGCAGCCGCTCGAAGTGGTGGAACTCGGCCGAGGCCATCTTCGCCAGCTCGGCCTTGTCCGCGAGCGTCGGCGCCAGCTTCGCGTCCTCCGCGAGCCGCTCGAAGGCGGCGAGCTCCCCGTACGCGAGCGCGCCGAGCAGGTCCACGACCGCGGCGCGGTAATGGGGGTCGGCGGCGGCCTGCGCCCAGTCCTGGGCGGCGACACCGGTGGGCCCGGCGGAGGCTGCGGACGCGTTCTCAGGCTTGTCGGAGCTAGTCATGAGGCGCACAATAGCCCGCTCGTCGGGCCTCTCAAGTCCCTGGTCATCCACTGTGACTACGACTACGTGACATATTCGGCCATCGCATGTGCGCGATTCCGGGGTATGGTGGTAATGCGCCTGCTGAGTGCGTCGACGGTGTTCGACGTGTCGCGACAGGCCGCACGTATGAGGATGCCCGGTCGGTGGCCCGATCGGCTCCGACCCGACAGCCCTCCCTGGCCGTACGGCACTGCACGTACGACGACCGGAGGGACACCCTCAGCGGTACGAGCGCTAGAGCGTCGGCAGTGGTCCCGTGTTTTACGGCGTGCCCGAGTGGTTCGCCCGTACGGCGGCCGACGTCCCCGGCACGGTCAGACATGACCCCCGCGCTCGCCTCGCGCCGCGCACACAGAAGAGGCAGCACCCTGACTACGACGTTTCGAGAACTCGGAATCCTTCCCGAGACCGCCGAGGCCCTGGAGGCCGTCGGCATCATCACTCCCTTCCCCATCCAGGAGATGACGCTCCCGGTCGCCCTGTCCGGCACCGACGTCATCGGCCAGGCCAAGACCGGCACCGGCAAGACCCTCGGCTTCGGTCTGCCGCTCCTGGAGCGCGTGACCGTCCCCGCCGACGTGGAGGCCGGACGCGCCGCCCCCGAGGACCTCACCGACGCCCCGCAGGCGCTCGTCGTCGTCCCCACGCGCGAGCTGTGCCAGCAGGTCACCAACGACCTCCTGACCGCGGGCAAGGTGCGCAACGTGCGCGTCATCGCGATCTACGGCGGCCGCGCCTACGAGCCGCAGGTCGAGGCCCTGAAGAAGGGCGTCGACGTGGTCGTCGGCACCCCGGGCCGGCTCCTGGACCTCGCGGGCCAGAAGAAGCTGAACCTGAAGCACGTCAAGAGCCTGGTCCTCGACGAGGCCGACGAGATGCTCGACCTGGGCTTCCTGCCCGACGTCGAGAAGATCATCAACATGCTGCCGGCCAAGCGCCAGACCATGCTGTTCTCGGCGACCATGCCGGGCGCGGTCATCGGCCTCGCGCGCCGCTACATGTCGCGGCCCACCCACATCCGCGCCACCGCGCCGGACGACGAGGGCGTGACGGTCGCGAACATCAAGCAGTTCGTCTACCGCGCGCACAACATGGACAAGCCGGAGATGGCCGCGCGCATCCTGCAGGCCGAGGGCCGCGGGCTCGTGATGATCTTCTGCCGGACCAAGCGCACGGCGGCCGACATCGCCGAGCAGCTCGAGCGCCGCGGCTTCGCCTCCGGCGCGGTCCACGGCGACCTCGGCCAGGGTGCCCGTGAGCAGGCCCTGCGGGCCTTCCGCAACGGCAAGGTCGACGTCCTCGTCTGCACCGATGTCGCCGCGCGCGGTATCGACGTCGAGGGCGTCACCCACGTCATCAACTACCAGTCGCCCGAGGACGAGAAGACGTACCTGCACCGGGTCGGCCGTACCGGCCGCGCGGGTGCCAAGGGCACGGCGATCACGTTCGTCGACTGGGACGACATCCCGCGCTGGCAGCTGATCAACAAGGCGCTGGAGCTGGACTTCAACGACCCGGTGGAGACGTACTCCAGCTCCCCGCACCTGTTCTCGGACCTCGGCATCCCCGCGGGCACCAAGGGCACCCTGCCGCGCTCGGAACGCACCCGCGCCGGTCTGGACGCGGAGGTGCTCGAGGACCTGGGCGAGACCGGTGGCCGCGGTGCACGCGGTCGCGGTGGCCGTGGCGGCCGCGTCGAGACCGCCGCGCCCGAGCGTGAGCGCCCGGCGCGCACCCCGCGCAGCCGCCGCCGCACGCGTGGCGGTGCGCCGCTGGACCCGTCCGCGACCACCGTCGAGGCGCCGGCCGCCGAGGCCGGCTCCGTGGCGGAGCCCACGGCGGCCCGCACCCCGCGTCGCCGTCGCCGCACGCGTGGCGGCGCCGCGCCGGCGCCCGTGGCGCCCGCCACCGCGGTCGTCACGACCACTGACGCGGCGGAGGCAGCCGTGACGGTGGTGGAGGACCCGGCCGCGCCGGTGGCCGCGGAGAAGCCGCGTCGTCGCCGCACCCGCGGGTCGGCGGAGCCGGTCGAGGCCCAGACGGTGGAGACGCCGGTGGCCGAGGCCGCTCCCGCGGCCGCCGCGCCGCAGGCCGCCGAGGCCGTCGCGGACGTTGCGGAGGCCGCTGAGGCCAAGCCGCGCCGTCGCACCCGCAAGGCCGCTGCCGCCGCGCCCGTCGAGGCGGCCGAGGCCGTCGTCGAGACGGCGGAAGCCGTCGAGGCCAAGCCGCGCCGCCGCACCCGCAAGGCCGCCGAACCGGCCGCCGAGGCCGCCGTCGCGACGGCCGAGGGCACGGACGAGACCGCCCCGGCGGCCAAGCCCCGCCGCACCCGCAAGACCGCTGCCGCCGCACCCGTCGAGTCGGCCGAGGCCGCCGTCGACACGGCCGAGGCCAAGCCGCGCCGCACCCGCAAGACCGCCGCGTCGGCCGCCGAGGCCGTCGTGGTGACGGCCGAGGGCACGGAAGAGGCCGCCCCGGCGACCAAGCCCCGCCGCGCGCGGAAGACCGCTGCCGCCGCCCCGGAGGCCGCGGACACGGCCGCCGAGGCCAAGCCGCGCCGCACCCGCAAGACGGCCGCCACCGCCGAAGCCGCCCTCGACACGGCCGAGGCCACCGAGGCCAAGCCGCGCCGGGCCCGCAAGACGGCCGCCGTCGCGGTGGAGGAGGGCGCCGAGGCGCCCGCGCCCAAGGCGCGGCGGACCCGCAAGGCCGTGGCCGAGGCGGCCGCTCCGGAGATCCCGGCGCAGGCCACCGAGGAGCCCGAGGTCAAGCCGCGCCGTACGCGCAAGGCCACGGCGGCCGTTGAGGCCGTCGAAGGCTGATCCGGCACCCTGTCGGCGATGGCCCGGTCCACTTCCCGTGGGCCGGGCCATCGGCGTCTGTGCCGACCGGTCCCGGCCCCCGGGCACCGACGGACGTGAGCACCGACGGACGTGTCCGGTCCCTCCCTCCTGCCCCCGCTCCCGTGCCCGATAGCCTGCCTCCATGAGCCGGCCTCCCACCTTCGTCCCGCCCCCCGGTGCCCGCGCGTACGCGCTGCGGACCTCGCGCGGTGAGTTCGCCGTCGTCGACGCGCCCGTGGCGGACGGGGTGGAGCCGAGGGGCGTCGCACTGCTCCTGCCGGGGTTCACCGGCAGCAAGGAAGACTTCAACCCGCTGCATGTGCCGCTGGCCGAGCGCGGCTACCGGACGGTGGCCGTGGACGGGCGTGGGCAGTACGAGTCGGACGGGCCCGAGGAGGACCAGTCGGCCTACGCGCAGGAGGAGTTGGCGCGGGACGTGCTCGCGCAGGCGGAGGCGATCGGGACGCCCGTGCACCTGCTGGGGCACTCGCTCGGCGGCCAGATCTCGCGTGCGGCGGTGCTGCTGGACCACTCCCCCTTCCTCTCGCTCACGCTGATGGCCTCGGGCCCGGCCGAGATCTCGGCCTCCCAGCGGGAGCGGGTGAAGCTGCTGCGGGACGCGCTCGCCGTGATGGCGATGGCCGACGTGTGGGACGCGATCCAGGCGATGGAGGCCCCGGAGGAGACCGACACGGGCGCGCTGGACGGCGGCCTGGACGACCGGAACGACCTGCGACGCCGCTGGCTTCGCAACAAGCCGGCCCAACTGCTCGCCACCGGACGCCAGTTGTGCACCGAGCCGGATCGGGTCGCGGAACTGGCCGCCGTGCCGCTGCCGTTCCACGTGCTGTCGGGCGCCCTGGACGACACCTGGCCGCTGGCGCTGCTCGACGAAATGGCGGACCGGCTCAGGGCCCGGCGGACGGTCGTCGAGGGCGCCGAGCACTCCCCCAACACCGACCGGCCGCTCGCCACGGCCCGCGCGATCGCCGACTTCTGGCAGGCGCACCCGGGCCAGGCCGGCTAGCGCACCCGGGCCAGGCCGTACAGCGCGCCCGGGCCAGGCAGGCTGGCGCAGGGCCGGCCCGGTCAGCGAAGGGGCCGGGCCGCTCAGCGCACCCGGCCCCGCCGGGCGGCCCTCAGTACTGCGTCTGGAGGTGCTCCCAGAAGCCGTCCCTGAGGGCGCGGCGCAGGTCCGCCTGGCCGCGCAGGGAGTACTGGAGCAGCCCCTCGGCCTCGACCAGCAGGTCCTGGTCGACGGAGCCGGGCAGGTAGGGATGGCCGGGCAGCAGTTCGACCAGGGCTTCACGGCCCCGAGCCGACAGCCACTTGGCGGCGATCTGCGCGCCGACGAAGCGGACGTCCTCCCGGGTGGGCCGGGACCCGGCGGTGGCCTCGTAGGCGGCGGCCGTGCGGCGGGAGACGTACGGCTTGAAGAACTCGAGGTCGAAGGTGCGCTGGCTGTCGACCTCCCAGAGCAGCGGCTCGGCCTGGTTGCGGCCCTCGGGTGCCTCGATGCCCCACAGGTGGACGCGGGCGCCGTAGCCCTGGGCCGCCTCGACCGCGGACACCAGGTCCTCGTCGCCGCCGAGCAGGGCCGCGTCGCTGATCGCGCGGTGGCGGGCGAGGGACTCCAGGTCCGAGCGGATGAGCGAGTCGACGCCCTTCTGCTGGTTGTTGGCGTTGAGGTTGCCCAGGCGGACCTTGACGTCCGGCAGTTCGGCGATGGACTGCTGCTCCGCGGTGTGGATGCGCCGCCGGGCGCCGTCGTACCAGTAGACGCGCAGCAGCCGGCTGTCCGCGAAGATGGTGCGGGCCTTGTCGATGAGCGCGTCGATCAGGCCCTCGGCGTCGAGGTCGAAGGCCCGCCGGTCCTCCGTGCCGGCGACCAGCCGGCCGGCGGCCGCGTAGAGGTAGCCCGCGTCGACGAAGATCGCGTGGGTGGAGGGCGTCTTCGCCACCTCGGCGAGCATGCGTTGCAGCAGCTCGTTGGTGTGGTCGATGCGGGCGGCGAGGGCCGCCAGGTCGTCGTTCATCGCCTCCATTGTCCCGGCGGTCACGCTGCGAACACAACCGATCCCGGGCGGTCTCACGCACACCGCTTACCGTTCAGTAATTAGTCGTTCGAAAAATTTATTTAGCGTAGGGAATGTTTGTAACACGCAGCCCGTTGACTCCCTACGACAGCACACGTCACCCAGTAGTTCTCCTCAGGAGGATGACCAGACGAAGGGAGAAGCCCATGCGCTTCGAAATCTTGCGACTCGACGAGGTCAACGGCACCACCGTGGACACCACCGTCGTGGACGCCGCCTCCGTCAATCGGATCGTTCAGCAGGCCGCCGCCGTGGGGCAGCGCCTGTGGATCCGCCCGGCCGAGACCCCGGCCTCGTAACGGGGACCGCCACTCAAGCCTTCCGGGGGAGCCGAGGCCCGTTCTCAGCTCCCCCGGATCACCTGAGTGATCCCGTTGATGATCTGCTGCACGGCGATCGCGGAGAGCATCATGCCCGCGAGCCGCGTCACGAGGACCACACCGCCGTCCTTGATGACGCGGATGATCAGCAGCGAGTAGCGCATCACCAGCCACAGCACGACGTGGATCGCGAGGATCGCGGCCCACACCGATAGCTGCGTGGACACACTGCCGGCCTTCTGTACGGCCAGGATCACGGACACGATGGCGCCGGGGCCCGCCAGCAGCGGCATGCCCAGCGGCACGAGGGCGACGTTGACGTCCTTGGTCTGCTTCGGCTCGTCGGTCTTGCCGGTGAGCAGGTCGAGCGCGATCAGCAGGAGCAGCAGCCCGCCCGCGATCATCAGCGCGGGGACGGAGACGTGCAGGTAGTCGAGGATCTGGTGGCCCAGGACGCCGAAGACGGCGATGACCCCGCCCGCCACGCAGACGGCCTGGAGGGCCATCCGCTTCTGCACCTTGGCCGGACGGCCGGCGGTCAGGGCGAGGAAGATCGGGGTGATCCCGGGGGGATCCATGATGACGAAAAGGGTCAGGAACAGAGAGCCGAAGACGGCGATGTCGAACATGCGGGAAGTACTGGCCTTGCGGAGAGGTGTGCGTGGGGACGGACGTCGGCGGGTCCGGTGAGGTGACCGGGCCCGGTCTCAGGCTCCGCCGGTGCCGGGCACCGGGAAGGCCCCGGTCGCCCGCCGGGTGATCTCCCCGTACACCTCGGGGTCCGTCGTGTACGCGCCGAGCGCGACGGTCTTGCGGCTGCCGTGGTAGTCCGAGGACCCCGTGACCAGCAGCCCCAGATCCTTCGCGAGGCCCCGCAGCCGGGCCCGGGAGTCGGCGTCGTGGTCCATGTGGTCGACCTCGATGCCGTCCAGGCCGGCCGCGGCCATCTCGGCGATCACGGACTCGGGCACCGTACGGCCGCGCTTGGCGGCGGCCGGGTGCGCGAAGACGGTCACGCCGCCCGCGCCCTTGACCAGCCGGATCGCTTCGAAGGGGTCGGTCTCGTGCTTCTCCACGAAGGCCCGGCCGCGGTCGGCGAGCCACTCCTCGGTGAACGCGTCGCTCACCGTGGGCACCACGCCCAGCTCGACGAGCGCGGTGGCGACGTGCGGCCGCCCCACCGAACCGCCGGCGGCGATCCGCTCGACCTGCTCCCAGGTGACCGGCACGCCGAGCGCGTTCAGCTTGGCGACCATGCCCTGGGCCCGCGGCACCCGGTCGTCCCGGACCAGCTCGCGCTCGGCGAGCAGGGCGGGCTCCTCGGGGTCGAAGAGGTAGGCCAGCAGGTGCATGGAGACGCCGTCGACGCGGCAGGACAGCTCGGCGCCGGTGACCAGGGTGAGCCCCTCGGGCAGCGCGGCGATCGCGTCGGCGTACCCGCGGGTGGTGTCGTGGTCGGTCAGCGCGACGACGTCCAGACCGGCCGCGGCGGCGTTGCGCACCAGCTCGGCCGGGGTGTCCGTGCCGTCGGAGGCCGTGGAGTGACAGTGCAGATCGATGCGCACAGCGACTCCAGGGCAGGACGGGACGGCGGGGGACACCTAAGGATAGCCGCAGGAACGGCATGCCCTGTCACACCCGAACCCCGGAGGCACCCCCTACAGGGGCGCTCAGGGGCGCAGCAGCCGCGGTGACAGCGCCCCGCAGGGGACGAGGTCTATCTCCGCGCCCGCGTCCCGCAGGTCCGTCAGCACCAGCTCGTCGTACATGAGCATGCTGGACTGCTCCGGCCAGACCACCGCCCACAGCCACAGCCCGAGGGCTTCGCCGGCGAAGACGGCGCGGTCGTGCGGGGCGCCGGAGACATGCCAGAGCGGGGTGGGGCGGCCGGCGGCCAGCAGCTTGGCCTGGGGCGGCTTCTCGACGTTCAGATAGGGGCCCGGGTCGGGGGCGTCGATGCCCGCGTAGTGCGCCCCGAGGCCGACGCCGAGTTCCTCGGCGACCAGGATCAGTTCGCCCACCCCGCCGAGCGGGCCGGGACCGGAGCAGGCCACGGCGGTGGCGCGACCGCCGCTGCGGTCGTCACCCGCGTAGGTCACGCCCGTGAACAGCCATCCGACCGGCAGCGGCCAGGGCATCCACACCGGGACCTGCGTGCGGCGCACCACGACGGTGAGCGCCTCGACGCTGGGCGGGATCACGGGCTGCAGCGGGTACACCGCCCCGTGCTCGTCGCACTGCCAGGCGTCGGCGAAAAGGCCGGGAGCCCGGACCCGGCCACCACACTTCGGGCAACTGGCTTCGCCCCTCATAGGGCCCCACGGTCCTACCCCGGAACGCCCGCGTCAAGGACGATCACCCGTCCGGACGGAACACCCGTGGCCCGCCCACCAGGGAAAACTAGATGCATCTTGCATTAATTAGCCTCCCTAACCTAATATGTGCATAAGCCAACTATCTAGCCAGGACGGGAGAAGCACATGGACTCCTTCGACGCGGGAGCAGGCGGCATCCTGCGGCAGCCCAAGGCGGTCTGGGCCACGGCAGGCGCCTCGGTCGTCGCCTTCATGGGCATCGGCCTCGTGGACCCGATCCTGCCCTCGATCGCGAAGGGCCTGAACGCCACCCCCGGCCAGGTGTCCCTGCTCTTCACCTCGTACTTCCTGATCACGGCGGTGGCGATGCTGCTGACCGGCTTCGTCTCCAGCCGCATCGGCGGCCGCAGGACCCTGCTGGTCGGCCTCGCCTTCGTGGTCGTCTTCGCCGCCCTCGCCGGCACGTCCGACACGGTCGGCCAGCTCGTCGGCTTCCGGGCCGGCTGGGGACTGGGCAACGCGCTGTTCGTCTCGACCGCCCTCGCGGTCATCGTGGGCGCGGCGGCCGGCGGCAGCGCGGCGGCCATCCTGCTCTACGAGTCCGCGCTCGGCCTCGGCATGGCCTGCGGCCCGCTGCTCGGCGCCGTCCTGGGCAACATCAACTGGCGCTACCCGTTCTTCGGCACCGCCACCCTGATGGCGGTCGGCTTCCTCTGCATCACGGCGTTCCTGAAGGAGCAGCCGAAGCCCGCGCGGAAGACCTCGATCCTCGACCCGCTCAAGGCGCTCGGCCACGGCGGCCTGGCCTCGGCCGCGGTCTCGGCGTTCTTCTACAACTACACGTTCTTCACGGTGCTGGCCTTCACGCCGTTCGTGCTGAACATGACCCCCTACCGCTCGGGCGCCGTGTTCTTCGCCTGGGGCGTGCTGCTCGCCGTCTTCTCGGTGATCGTGGCCCCGCGGCTGCAGGCGCGGTTCGGCTCGCTGAAGGTCCTCGGCGGCTCCCTGGTGCTGCTCGCGGCCGACGTGCTCGTGCTCGGCTACGGCGACCACACCACGGCCGTCGTCTGCACGATCCTGTCCGGTGCCTTCATCGGCGTGAACAACACCGTCTACACCGAGCTCGCCCTCGGCGTGTCGGACGCGCCGCGCCCGGTGGCCAGCGCGGGCTACAACTTCGTCCGCTGGTTCGCCGCCGCCGCGGCACCGTACTTCGCGCCCAAGATCGAGGAGTGGACGGACATCCACGTCCCGTTCGTGGTCGCGGGCGTCACGGCGGTGCTGGGCGCGCTGGTGGTCGTCGTACGGCGCAGGGCGCTCACCCACGAGGCGGAGCGGCTCGAGCCGGCCCACGCCACCGAGGACGGGGTCACCGTCTTCGCCAACTGACCCTTCGTTCCCGGGCCTTGGTGAGCTTGCTCACTCGGGCGCGGTGTCCAGCGGCACGGACCTGCGGACGGGATCCCGCAGGTCCGTGCCGCTCGTGAGCCAGCGCTCCTGGAGGGCCTGGGCGCCGTGCACCCGCTTCCAGGCGGCCTCGTTCGGCGTCATCGGCAGCAGCGGCAGGAACCGTACGGGATCCATCGGGTCGTCGAGCTCCAGGTCCGCCACCAGACCGCCGGGCTCGCCCACCAGCACCGAGGTGAAGGGGGCGCCCGGCCACAGCGGCCCGCCCACGTCCAGGGAGGCACCGGGGGCCACCACCACACCCTCCACCTGCGGGGAAGCGGCGAGCACGGCGAGGGGGCGCAGCACCTTGTCGGTGTCCGCCCGGCCCGCCCGGACCGACAGCACCAGCTCGGCGCGGGGGCCCTTGACCGGATCGGCGAGCGTCGCCGTGGGGTCCGTCATGGGCTGCGCGGACATACCCAGGGTGGCGTAGCGGACCAGGTCCTCCTCGTGGAAGCGGAGCACCTCGATGCGGTCCGTGCCGAGGAAGGTGACCGCGGCGCGCGCGTCCGGCTCGCCCAGCGCGGTGGCCAACCGGGCCTCGACCAGAGGAAGAACATCAACCATGCGGTGAGCATAGAACTCGTCAGCTACGGGCAAAGCGGCGCCTTGACACCATGGGCTGCTGCTACGCTGAGCCGGTGGTTCGGGGCAGCACGCAGAAGCGTCGCTATCGAGTCCCGACGCCGACGAGACTCCCTTACGAGGGACCGGCCGGAGGAGGTGGGGCTGTCATGGATCGAAGTCGACCTGGTAGTACCACTCGCTCTTCCGGCTGCTGATGTAGTTCCTGGCAGGTTGCCGCCTTCACGCTCGCTTCGTCGTTCGGAAGAGCACTTCGTCTCGCTTTGCCTGATCTGTCTGATCTGAATCAGTTCTGCATCAGCAGCGAAACACGCCACCGCGACGGTGCGGTGCTCCCCGCTTTGTGGACGTGCCAAACATCCTGCCCTGAACGAAGGGCCGGAGCCCCCCGCAGGACGTCCCCATTCCGGGTAGTTCCACCCGATCGCCGCGCGCAGTCGCTGCCCGCCCGCGAAGGAGCCTGCCCATGTCGATGATCCGCGACCTGCGTGCCGCCGTCCGCCCGTCGTCCCGTGTCTCGCTGCGCAAGGAACCGAGCGCGTCGTACGACACCACGCGCGACCCGTCCACGCCTTCGGCCGTGGTCGACTGCGCCGTCTACCGCGACGGCACCCGGGTGCAGAGCTCCAAGCCCCTGAGCCCGCAGGAGGCGATGCGCCTGGTGCGCCGCGACGGCGGGTTCGTGTGGATCGGCCTGCACGAGCCGACCGAGGCGGAATTCGCCGGTATCGCGGCCGAGTTCGGGCTGCACCCGCTGGCCGTCGAGGACGCGGTCCAGGCCCACCAGCGGCCCAAGCTGGAGCGCTACGACGACTCCCTCTTCACCGTCTTCAAGACCATCCACTACGTCGAGCACGACCGGCTCACCGCCAACAGCGAGGTGGTCGAGACCGGTGAGGTCATGTGCTTCACCGGCCGGGACTTCTTCATCACCGTCCGGCACGGCGGGCAGGGCTCGCTGCGGGCGCTGCGGCACCGGCTCCAGGACGACCCCGAGCTGCTCGCGAAGGGCCCCTCGGCCGTGCTGCACGCCATCGCCGACCACGTCGTGGACGGCTACATCGCGGTCGCCGACGCCGTCCAGGACGACATCGACGACGTGGAGACCGAGGTCTTCTCGCCCGGCCGCCGGGGCGGCGTCTCGCGTGGTGTGGACTCCGCGCGGATCTACCAACTCAAGCGCGAGGTCATGGAGTTCAAGCGGGCGGTCGCGCCGTTGCTGCGGCCCATGCAGCTGCTGAGCGAGCGGCCGATGCGGCTGATCGACCCGGACATCCAGAAGTACTTCCGGGACGTGGCCGACCACCTCGCCCGCGTCCAGGAGCAGGTCCTCGGCTTCGACGAACTGCTGAACTCCATCCTCCAGGCCAACCTGGCGCAGGCGTCCGTCGCGCAGAACGAGGACATGCGCAAGATCACCGCCTGGGCGGCCATCATCGCCGTGCCGACGATGGTGTGCGGGGTGTACGGCATGAACTTCAAGTACATGCCCGAGCTGCACTGGAAGTACGGCTACCCGGTGATCATGGGGGTCACGGTCGTGCTGTGTCTCGGCATCCACCGCACGCTGAAGCGCAACGGCTGGCTGTGAGCGGGCCTGGATAGGCTGGGGCGCATGACAAGCGAGCTGCTCGACCGGGCCCTGATCGAGGAGGCCACCAAGAAGTCCGGCCTCATCTGGGTCAAGGGCGCCGGGGCCCCGGAGGCGCGTGCCCTGTGGCACGTGTGGCACGAGGGCGCGGTGTGCCTGGTCGGCGACGGGCCGGGAGAGCAGCCGCTGCCGGCGCTGGACGACGGCGGCCTCGCCGAGGTGACCGTGCGCAGCAAGGACAAGGGCGGCCGGCTGGTGAGCTGGCCGGCGACCGTGTCCGAGCTGGCCGCCGGCTCGCCGGAGTGGGAGGCGGCGGTGGCCGAACTGAAAGGGAAGCGCCTGAACGCCTCCGACGGTGAGGAGATGCCCGCGCGCTGGGCCCGTGAGTGCAGAGTGCTCCGGCTGGCGCCCGCGGGCTCGCCGGCGCCGTTGCCCTCCGGCGATCTGGCACAACGCCCGGTGCCCTCCCCGGCGACCACGCGACGGCCGGCCCCGGCGGCCCTGCCACGGCTGCTGGCCCGGCGCCGCAAACCGAAGTAGTCCGGGCGGGCGGGAGCCGGACGGCCGAGCGGACCAGGCGACCGGCACCGGGAGGCCGAGCGGACCGGGCGACCAACACCAAAAGGCCGGGCGGACCCGGCGGCCGACGCGGAAAGCCGAGCAAGCCGGCCGCACCGGCGCCGGAAAGCCGAGCAAGCCGGTCGGGTCGGCGCCAGGAGGCCGAGCGGACCGGGTGATCGGCGCCGGGAGGCCGAGCGGACCGGGTGATCGGCGCCGGGAGGTCGGTCGGGTCGGCGCCGGCGGCCCAGCAGGCCGGTGGGGCGGGGACGCGAGACCCGGCGGGCCGGGGCGTTCCGGCCGTCGGGATCGCTGAGCCCTACGACGTCGGCAGCTGCCTGCCGTAGTCGACCGTCTCGCCCTTCGCGGGCTCGGTCACGGTGAAGTCCTTGCCCCAGTCGAAGAAGCTGAGCGTGCCCGCGGAACCGGCCCGCTCCAGGCGGAGCGGGTACGGCCGGCCGTGCAGGGAGACGTCGAGGGTGCCGCCGGAACCGTCGTCGCCGGTGATGCGGATGGTGCTGGTGCCCGCCTGCTCGTGGTGCCCGTCCGTCGCCAGCTTGCCGTGCAACGTGAGCAGACCGTCGAGGAGGAGGTCCTTGTCCGTGAAGCCGCTGAACTTCTTGTACGAGGGGTCCCCCTGCGGCACCTTGACGTACTTGCCGTCGAGCTTGCCGGCCGCGCCGTCACTGCCGTCCGCGTGGTTCCAGAAGCCCGCGTCGGCCTTCAGGTACAGCTGCTTGCCGATCCGCAGCAGCCCGAACGTCGAGCCCTGGGACGTGACCGAGCCGGTGCCGCCGTCGGGCTTCAGCCGCATGTCCAGCTTGTACGTGCGGCCGCCGGAGACCACGGTCCCGGACAGCCGCACCGCGGACGCCGCCCGTGCCGCCGCCCGGGTCTTCGCCTGGATCTGCGCGGCGGGCAGCTTGCCCACCCCGTTGGTCCCCACGTCCGGATCGTCGCCACCGCACCCCGACAGCACCATCGCTCCGGTGACGGCCAGCGCGCATGTCGCGGTGACCAGCCCGGCCCGGCGGGTACGGCCCTGGGGAATCGCAGTCACAGGTGGGGCTGCCTCTCTGACGGGTCCTGAGCGGTGTACGGCAGCGTACCGGGGCTCCGCCCGCCCCACGGAGCCGGTCCGTCCGGACCGCCCACCAGGGCGTATCCGATCGGTACGGGCTAGCCTGAAGCGCACGCGAGCGGGCACAGAACAGCAATCCCCACGCAATGCGAGCAAAGGAAGCACAGCCATGGCAGCCGGCGCCCCCCGGATCTTCGTCTCGCACCTAGCCGGGGTCCCCGTCTTCGATCCGGCCGGCGACCAGGTGGGCCGGGTACGCGACCTGGTCGTCATGCTGCGCGTCGGGCGACGCCCGCCGCGCGTCCTCGGGCTGGTCGTCGAACTGTCCACCCGGCGCCGCATCTTCCTGCCCATGACCCGGATCACCGGTGTGGAGTCGGGGCAGGTCATCACCACCGGTGTGGTCAACGTGCGCCGCTTCGAGCAGCGGCCCACCGAGCGGCTGGCCTTCGGCGAGCTGCTGGACCGACGGGTGAAACTGGTGGAGACCGGCGAGGAGGTCACCGTCCTCGACATGTCCGTGCAGCAGTTGCCGGCCCGCCGGGACTGGGAGGTCGACCGGGTCTTCGTCCGCAAGGGCAGGAAGGGCAGCGCCTTCCGGCGGGCCAAGGGCGAGACGCTGACCGTCGAATGGTCGGCGGTCACCGGCTTCTCCCTGGAGGAGCACGGACAGGGCGCCGAGAGCCTCCTCGCCACCTTCGAGCAACTGCGCCCCGCCGACCTCGCCAACGTCCTGCACCACCTGTCCGCCAAGCGGCGCGCCGAGGTCGCCGCCGCCCTGGACGACGACCGGCTCGCCGACGTCCTGGAGGAGCTGCCGGAGGACGACCAGATCGAGATCCTCGGCAAGCTGGCCGAGGAGCGCGCGGCGGACGTCCTGGAGGCGATGGACCCGGACGACGCGGCCGACCTGCTCGCCGAACTGCCCGAGGCGGACAAGGAGCGGCTGCTGAGCCTGATGCAGCCCGCCGACGCGGCCGAGATGCGGCGCCTGATGTCCTACGAGGAGCACACCGCGGGCGGTCTGATGACCACCGAGCCGATCGTGCTGCGCCCTGACTCCACCGTCGCCGACGCGCTCGCCCGGGTCCGCAACCAGGACCTCTCCCCCGCGCTCGCCGCCCAGGTCTACGTGTGCCGGCCGCCCGACGAGACCCCGACCGGCAAGTACCTGGGCACCGTCCACTTCCAGCGCCTGCTGCGCGACCCCCCGTACACCCTGGTCAGCTCACTGCTGGACGACGACCTGCAGCCCCTGGCGCCCGACGCCGCGCTGCCGGTCATCGCCGGGTTCTTCGCCACCTACGACATGGTGGCGGCGCCGGTGGTGGACGAGTCCGGGGCACTGCTCGGCGCGGTCACGGTGGACGACGTGCTCGATCACATGCTGCCCGACGACTGGCGGGAGACCGAGTTCCACCTCGACGAGGGAGAGGGGGCGACCACCCATGGCTCCTGAACGAGACACCGGGACCCGGGAACGCAACCCGGCCGGCGCCACGGCCGCCCCGCGGCCCCGGGCACCCCGCCTGGACCAGCCGCGGCCGCCCCGGCACCGGTTCCTGCCCGAGTGGGACCCGGAGGCCTTCGGCCGGCTGTCGGAGAAGATCGCGCGCTTCCTGGGCACCGGACGCTTCATCGTCTGGATGACGATCGTGATCATCATGTGGGTGGTGTGGAACATCGCCGCCCCGATCGCGCTGCGCTTCGACCAGTACCCGTTCATCTTCCTGACCCTGATGCTGTCCCTCCAGGCCTCCTACGCGGCCCCGCTGATCCTGCTGGCACAGAACAGGCAGGACGACCGCGACCGGGTCAACCTGGAGCAGGACCGCAAGCAGAACGAACGGTCCATCGCCGACACCGAGTACCTGACCCGGGAGGTCGCCGCGCTGCGCATGGGCCTCGGCGAAGTGGCCACGCGCGACTGGATCCGTTCGGAGCTCCAGGACCTGATGAAGGAGCTGGAGGAGCGAAGGCGCCACGACGGTCACGTCGTATTCCCGGCAGAGCGGGCGGAACGGTCGCCGGGACGTGACGCAGAAGACCGCTGAGGGGCTACCCGAAGGCCCCTCGCGGCGCCGTACCATCGTCCTTATGGCTACGGAAGACGCGGTGCGCGAGGCACTGGCGACGGTGAACGACCCCGAGATCAACCGCCCCATCACCGAACTGGGGATGGTCAAATCGGTGGAGATCGGCGCGGACGGAGCGGTCGCGGTGACCGTGTACCTGACCGTCTCCGGGTGCCCCATGCGCGAGACGATCACCCAGCGGGTGACCGAGGCGGTCTCCCGGGTCGAGGGCGTCTCCCGCGTCGACGTGACGCTGGACGTCATGAGCGACGAGCAGCGCAAGGAGCTGGCGACCGCCCTGCGCGGCGGCCAGACCGAGCGCGAGGTGCCCTTCGCCAGGCCGGGCAACCTCACCCGGGTCTACGCGGTCGCCTCCGGCAAGGGCGGTGTCGGCAAGTCCTCGGTGACGGTGAACCTGGCGGCGGCGATGGCGGCCGACGGCCTGAAGGTGGGTGTCGTCGACGCCGACATCTACGGCCACTCGGTGCCGCGCATGCTGGGCGCGGACGGCCGCCCCACCCAGGTCGAGAACATGATCATGCCGCCGTCGGCGAACGGCGTGAAGGTCATCTCCATCGGCATGTTCACCCCGGGCAACGCCCCGGTGGTCTGGCGCGGCCCGATGCTCCACCGCGCGCTGCAGCAGTTCCTCGCCGACGTCTACTGGGGCGACCTCGACGTGCTGCTGCTGGACCTCCCGCCCGGCACCGGTGACATCGCGATCTCCGTCGCCCAGCTGATCCCGAACGCCGAGATCCTGGTCGTGACGACGCCTCAGCAGGCCGCCGCCGAGGTGGCCGAGCGGGCCGGCTCGATCGCCGTGCAGACGCACCAGAAGATCGTCGGCGTGGTCGAGAACATGTCCGGCCTGCCCTGCCCGCACTGCGGCGAGATGGTCGACGTCTTCGGCACCGGCGGCGGCCAGCTCGTCGCCGACGGCCTCACCCGCACCACCGGCGCGACGGTCCCGGTCCTCGGCAGCATCCCGATCGACGTCCGCCTGCGCGAGGGCGGCGACGAGGGCAAGCCGGTGGTCCTGACGGACCCCGACTCCCCGGCGGGCTCCGCCCTGCGCGCGATCGCCGGAAAGCTGGGCGGCCGCCAGCGCGGCCTGTCGGGGCTGTCCCTCGGCATCACCCCGAAGAACAAGTTCTGACGCCACGCCTCTGCGATCTGCGGCTCCGTCCTTGGTCAACCTTCTGACCAGCGGCGGAGCCGTCGGCGTTTGTCATCAGTGGTCATCGCCGAGCACCCCAGGACGGCCCAGAGACGGCCCAGCAGGGTACCGGATCGGCCTTCTGTGGGTTAGGAGAGCGGGAGGTGCGACTGTGGCATTAGTTGCACCGCTGCCGACTGTCAGTACCCCGAGATAGTGTCCGCCTGCGCGGTCGGCTTCCGGGGGTTTCAGCTCTGAAGGGATTGGTTTCATCCCCGGCCTGTCTGGGGGCGGCCCGGAGAATCGTCCGGGACCTAACCGACGACCGGGCTGTGTCGATGGCCACGAGGTGACCTGCCAGCGCCGGCCGCGCACCATTTCTGGCGTGAGTGTCGGTCGGCGCACGCTTCCAAGTCTGTTGTCGGTTGCCAGGGCGGCGGCCTGGGCCGTTCACCTGCGTTCACACGTGTCTGCATCTTCAGGGTGGGCCGCCCGGTCTCGGCTGTACGCCGGTGACCGCCGATGAATGAGACGGAAACTGAGACGGTCGCCGTCTCTCTAAGCGGTCGGCTGGTGACCGCCCAGGACCGGTGCGACCGTGGGCGCATGGGCCTGTGGATGTCCTGGACGCTGGAGGGCGTGGGGAGTGCCGGCCAGATGGTGGCTGACATCGCGGCGGCTGTCAGGGCCCTGAATAGCTCCGTGGAACGATCACGGCGGGCTTTCGGCTCCGACGAGCAGGAGTGGTGGAAGCTCAGAGATGCGGCAGATGCGGTTGGCGCGCGCCCTTGATGAGGGCCTAGCGGCCCTCAAGCGAGGTCAGCCATGGTCGCTGGATGCTGGCGGTGTGTCTGTTCTGCTCATCCCCAGAGGGGATCGACCTTGAAAACCGTCGTGGAGCGAGTCGCTGCGACCACCGCTTTAGGAGCGCGGTTGATCGACTTGGTGGCCGACCTGCGGAATGAGTGCTCCGGCGAACCAAGGGCGACTGCCCTCTCGGTGTCTGCTGTTCCCCGTGGTACCCCGCTCGTTCTGGCACGGTTGTGGCACGACCGCTTCGTCTCGAAGTATCGGGGACGCTCGTCTCTCTTAGAGGGGCAGCCCCGCCTCCGCTTGAGGCGATTCCTCTGCTTCCTCCTCCGGCTCTGCCGAGGGCTCTTCTTCCTGCACTTCTTCCTGTGGCTTCGGAGCTCCACACTCCAGCACAATCTCGTCGAACACCTCGCCTTCGGGGCAGCTGTACTTGGCAGCGAAGAAGAAGCTGCACACGGAGTACTTGGTGGGATCGTTCGGGTCGGGCACCTTCACCGGAGTCAGTGTGGTGGTGTCCGGGGGGCAGTCAGGGCGGTTGGGATCGAAGCTTGCAGCTTTGACGGCGGAGAGCGGATTCGCCTGTGCCGTGGTGATGGTGGCTAGGAGAGCCATGCCAGCCAGGCTGAAGCATGCCAAAACCCGAGTCGTCGAGCGATTCACTAGGGACCTCCATCAAGACGTGGAGCGGCAGCTGCACGGGTGCCAATGCCATACGAACACGTTGCGTATTGAAGGTATCACTCAAAGTGATCGACGGTCTCATGGATTCAGTAAGGCCGGAGACCCCTCTGCCCTGCTACACGTTTGCGCCTGGCCGTACCCACCACTCAACCCCAGCTCCCATCCCGTCCGCCGTCGACCCACACTCCGTGGAGCGGGCGTGGTTCATGGGCGTCAAGGTGGAGCGCGCCACTGTACGAACGACTGTGAGGATTGATCACGGCGCCGCTCGGCAGGCCTGACCCGCCGAACGATTAACGCTTCGAGCTGTCCTCTCCAGGAATCGTCGGCCAGCTGGGCGGCGCTTTGCACGCGGCCGGTCGGGCATCTGTGACCTCATAGGAGCCCGGCCAAAGGTCTCACCACAGTCTTGTCCAGCCGCCCGACCGGCCCGTGCGATCCCCTCGCGCATCGCACGGAAGGGCAGCAAGACTCAGCATGGCAGACCAGATCGTGGTGGTCGGCGGCGTCGACACCCACACCGACTTTCACCAGGCCGCGGTGATCGACTCCATCGGCCGGCACCTTGCCACCAAACCGTTCCCCACCACTCCCGACGGCTACCGGCGCCTGTGGGAATGGCTGGGCTCGCACGGTGATGTGCTCGCCGTCGGGGTCGAGGGGACTGGCGCATACGGCTCGGAACTCGCCCGGTTTCTTCGAGCGAACGAGGTCACCGTCGTCGACGTTGACCGCCCCGACCGCAAGGCCCGGCGGGCCAGCGGCAAGTCCGATCCCGTCGATGCCTATGCGGCCGCGACCGCTGTGCTGTCCGGCCGCGCGAACGGCCGGCCGAAAACCCGCGACGGCATCGTGGAGGCCATCCGATCCCTGCGGGTCGTCCGGCGTTCTGCCATCAAGGCCCGCACCCAGACGATCAACCAGATTCGTACGCTCATCGTCTCAGCCCCTGCCGAGGTACGTGAACGCCTACGCGGCCTGCCCACTTACCAGTTGATTTCGCAGCTCGCCCGCTCCCGCCCCGGCACCGAACTCGCCGACCCGAGCTGCGCTGTCAGAACCGCGCTGCGGCGACTGGCTCGCCGCCACCAAAACCTCACCGAGGAGATAGCCGAGGCTGACGCGGAACTCGAACCCTTGGTCGCGCGGGCGGCCCCCGGGCTATTGGAACTGATCGGTGTCGGTACCGAGACGGCTGCCCAGCTCCTGATCACCGCCGGTGACAACTCCGATCGTCTGGAATCCGAAGCCTCCTTTGCTCACCTCTGCGGGGCAGCACCAATCTCCGCAAGCTCCGGCCGGACCAACCGCCACCGCCTCAACCGTGGCGGCGACCGCCAGGCCAACCATGCTCTCCACACGATCGCCCTCGTGCGAATGCGCTACGACCCTCGCACACGGCACTACGTCGCACGCCGCACAGCCGAAGGCCTGTCAAAGAAGGACATCTTCCGCTGCCTCAAACGCTTCATCGCGCGCGAGGTCTACAAGCACCTGACCAGCGCGAACATCCCACAGGCACAACTCCTACAGGCGACTTGACGATCTATAGGAGCTTCCTGGACGCCATGGGCCGCGTCTGCTCGGCTCTGCCTGGGGCGACGGTGGATGGGATGGGAGCACCCCACGCGCACCGCTACGGACCCGCGGCCGGGAACGGCGCCCCCTCCATCCCGGTGCCGGCCGATCCCCCGCCGGAGGCATCGCCTTGACCTGCTGGCGTTCTGCGGAGATCGACTCACACAGACTGGCGCTTCCTGCGTGTGGGCGCGCGTCGGCGCAGCGCGGGCGGAGCGGGCCGAAGGCAGGAGCGGTGCCCGCGGCGGAGCCGGGAGCGCGCCCGGCGGAGCGGAGCGCAGCCGGGGCTTGATGAGGTAGAGAAACCTGTAACAGCTCTCGGGCTGATCGGTCTGTCTTGTCTCGGTTGATGCTTGACGTTGTGGCTTCACCTGATGCTTGACACCGCCTGCCTCGGCTTGGCTGCGGGTCTGCAGTGGATGCGCGATGGGGACGGCCACTGTCGTGGCCGACGTGCATGACAGGATGCCCGGATGACTGCCTCGCCGCGCACTGTCGAGACCGTATCCACGGTGGCGACCGATGCTGGAATGCTCGCTTTGTGGAACCCTCAGCGCTTCACCAGCATCATCGATTACGACACCTGGGACCCGCAACTCGGTGAGGACGAGGACATTGAACGGCATATCCGTACCGGTGCCCTCGTTCCCATCAACATCCGAAGTGACGGTGCCTTCGGGGTGCTGGTCCGCATCGGCGACGTCGGCCGGCTTGCGCAGCTGACAGAGCGGGAAAGCAGACACTGCCTGGTCACTTCGGACGCGTACCTTCTCCAGTCTTCGGGACAGGTGTGGCTCAGCGGCATCGAGGCAGTGGGTGCCGAAGCGTGGCCCGGAACGGTCCAGTGCGATCTGCCCGTGGGCCGCTATTCGGTAGTGATCCACTTGATTGCGTGGGAGGACGAACCGGGCAGCGTCAACGCCGACGGCACCCCGTCCGCGAATGCTCTCTCCGACTTCGTCGTCCTCATCAACGCCGCCGTGTCGGAACAGGACACCTTCCGCTCTGCAGTGGAGTCCTTCGACCCGATGGAAGACTGACTGCCAAGGTCAGACGTCAAGCATCACCCGACGCCAACCCGTCAACCATCAACTGAGACTCGGCATCGGGCTGATCGGTCAGGAAACGATGCGGCTTACGCAGAGGGCTGGTCGGTAACCAGGAGTCGGCTGGTGAAGCCCTCATGGCACAGGCGGCCGTAGGCCTGGAGAACGTCGTCGGGCACGTCTTGACTGATCATGAAGCCCTGTGCCGGGTAGATCAGCAGTCGTTGTAGCGCTCCTACAAGCATGTCGATGACCAGGCGAGCGTTCCCAATGGAGTCGACGTACCCCTCCAGGGTCATCGGGCTGGATGCACTGACGATCTCGACTGATGGCCACAGCTTGCGCGCGGTGGCGTAAGCCCGCCTCTCCTCGTAGGGCTTGCTGATCAGCAGCACGGAGGACACAGCGATGCCCGCCTCCTCCAACAGCTCCCGGGAGAAGCGGATGTTCTCGCCCGTGTTCCGCGCTCGCGGCTCCACAAGGACGGCCGAGTCGGAGACACCAAGCTCAAGTGCGCGCTCCCGGTAGTGCACGGCTTCGCCTCGAGGCATGCGTTCCCGCGTCGTGGGGCTGGTGGCTCCCGTGAACACAAGCAGTGGAGCCATACCGCGCTTGTAGAGGTCTACTGCCGTCTCGGCCACACCCAAGTCGTGACTGCCCAAGCCGATAGCGACTGAGCACGGCCTCAGGGTGTGGCCCATCTGGTGGTAGTCCCACAGGCGTCGAGTGTCGGCCCATGCTTGTGCGGAGATCATTACTGCCCCTTCTTATCCTTCGCCGAGTCGGGGACCTTGAAGTCGTACTCCCAGGCGAAACGCGAAGCCGCGTGCACACCGATCGCGAACTCGACCACTGTGTCAGAGGCCGTGTAGGTCGTCCGGTGCAACTCGACGACAGGTTCGCCCGGCGGCAGCTGGAGGAGCTTCACTTCATCCGGCGTGGCGGCTCGGGCGAAAAGCTCTTCCTTCATGTGGTCGATCTCGTACCCCGCGTCGTACAGAACTCGGAAGCCACCGCCGCGGCCGGCCGGTCCTGGAGTGGGGTCCACCAGGCGCGTCCCCTCGACGTGCTCGGGTCGGTAGTAGCTGGTCAGAGTATGGG
>NZ_JAJSZC010000126.1:8935-22862 GCF_036815105.1 Streptomyces sp. IBSBF 3136 | reverse complement strand
GCCGGGGGCGCCGTGACGGCGGGACCGCCCGGGGCAGCCGGTCCCGCGGGACCTGAGGGGGCACCGGGGCCGCGTACGGCCGCGCGTGCGGCGGCCGGGCCACCGCCCGGCGGCACCGGCGCGGCGCCCTGGGCCGGCCCGGCGTGGGCCTGCCCGGCATGGGCCTCGGGTCCGGGCGCGTACCCCATGGCGGGCGCACCGCCGCCGCCGGCGAAGGCGACGCCGCGCTCGAGGCGGTCCAGGCGGGCCATCACGGACCGCTCGTCGCCGTAGGCGGCGGGGAGCATCACCCGGGCGCAGATGAGTTCGAGCTGGAGGCGGGGCGAGGTGGCGCCGCGCATCTCGGTGAGGCCCTCGTTGACCAGGTCGGCGGCGCGGCTCAGCTCGGCGGCGCCGAACGTGCCGGCCTGGGCCTGCATACGGTCCAGGACGTCCGCCGGGGCGTCGATGAGCCCCTTGTCGACGGCATCGGGGACGGCGGCGAGGATCACCAGGTCCCGCAGCCGCTCCAGCAGGTCGGCGACGAACCGCCGCGGGTCGTTGCCCCCCTCGATGACGTGGTCGACCACCTCGAAGGCGGCGGCGCCGTCACCGGTGGCGAACGCCTCGACGACGGAGTCGAGCAGGGAGCCGTCGGTGTAGCCGAGGAGCGAGGTGGCCATGGCATAGGTCACACCCTCCTCCCGGGCACCGGCGAGGAGCTGGTCCATGACGGACATGGAGTCACGCACGGAACCGGCGCCGGCCCGGACGACGAGCGGCAGCACGCCCTCCTCGACGGGGATGTCCTCCCGGCCGCACACCTCGCCCAGGTAGTCCCGGAGCGTGCCGGGCGGCACGAGCCGGAACGGGTAGTGGTGCGTGCGCGACCGGATGGTGCCGATGACCTTCTCGGGCTCCGTGGTCGCGAAGATGAACTTGAGGTGCTCCGGCGGCTCCTCGACGACCTTCAGCAGCGCGTTGAAGCCGGCCGACGTGACCATGTGGGCCTCGTCGATGATGTAGATCTTGTACCGGCTGCCCGCGGGTCCGAAGAAGGCCTTCTCGCGCAGCTCACGGGCGTCGTCCACACCACCGTGGGAGGCCGCGTCGATCTCGATGACGTCGATCGAGCCCGGGCCGTTGCGCGCCAGGTCGCGGCAGGACTGGCACTCGCCGCAGGGTGTGGGGGTGGGGCCCTGCTCGCAGTTCAGGCAGCGGGCCAGGATGCGTGCGCTGGTCGTCTTGCCGCAGCCACGCGGACCGCTGAACAGGTACGCGTGATTGACCCGGTTGTTCCGCAGCGCCTGCTGCAGCGGGTCGGTGACATGCTCCTGCCCGATGACCTCGGCAAAGGTCTCCGGGCGATAGCGGCGGTACAGCGCGAGAGACGACACGCATACGAGGTTAATGGCGTCCACTGACAACCGGCTCCGCCCGCGGAGCCCGGGAAACGCAAGGGCCCCCCACGCACCCGCCAGAGCCGACCTACCCTTGCTGCCTTCCGGCCCTGGGGGAGTTCAGTCAGATAGCGCCGCGTGAGGGGCTGTGCCCCACAGTACCCGATCCCGGACCGGGGTCAGTACCGCGCTCGACACCCGATGCGGGCCTGCGAGAACGAGTTCGCGAGCACTCCCCTCGGTCATGTAATGTTTCCGGCGGAGGATTCGCCTAGAGGCCTAGGGCGCACGCTTGGAAAGCGTGTTGGGGGCAACCCCTCACGAGTTCGAATCTCGTATCCTCCGCCAGTGCCTCACCGGGCACGATGTCGAAGGGCCCCACCGTTCGCGGTGGGGCCCTTCGACGTTCCGCTGGACGACCTCTCGGAGCATGATCCCCGTCACATGCGTGTGGCGATGGAGGGGGCGCCGTTCCTGGCCGCGGGTCCGTGGCGGCGGGTCCCGGCCCCGTGCACGCGACCTACCGAGCATGACTCCCGTCACACCTCGCGGTGTTATCAAGGGTGTATGGAGGAATTTTCCGGGCGCCCTGGCGACCCGGAGCGTCATCCGCCCGCCGGGAGCCGGTCGCGAGGCCGGGCCTCCCTGCTGGACCTGCGCAGCGCGGCGGGCCAGGTGTTCCTCCTCCAGGTCGTCGTCGTGGTGCTGCTGGTCCTGGCGGCGGTGGCGGCCATGGTGCTCCAGGCGGCGTCCGACGCGTTGCAGCAGGGGCGCCGGGAGTCGGTCGTCGCGGCCCAGACGTTCGCCAGCTCCCCCGGGGTGGCCGACGCCCTGCGGAGCCCGGACCCGACCGCGGTGCTGCAGCCGCGGGCCGAGGCGGCACGCAAACGCGCGGGGGTGGACTTCGTCGTCGCCATGAACACGGAGGGGATCCGCTACACGTACCCCTATCCGCGGGAGATCGGTAAGAAGTTCGTCGGAGACATCGGTCCCGCGCTGCACGGCGGGACCGTCGTGCAGCAGGCCGGCGGCCCGCCGCTGCCCACCGGCAGCGGGACGGCCGTGCAGGCCGTGGTCCCGGTGTACGACGCGCACGGCAAGGTGGCCGGCCTGGTCTCGGCCGGCATCACGGTCCGCAACGTGGCGGAGCTGTGGATGCCCCAGCTTCCGATCATCCTGGGGAGCGGCGCGGCCGCGCTGGTCCTGGCCACGGCGGGAACGACGCTGGTGTCCCGGCGGCTGCGGCGGCAGACGCGCGGCCTCGCCCCGACGGAGCTGGCACAGCTGTACGAGCACCACGAGGCGGTCCTGCACGCCGTCCGCGAAGGCGTGCTGATCATCGACGCCGAGGGGCGGCTGATGCTGGCCAACGACGAGGCCGCGCGGCTGCTCGCACTGCCCGCGGACGCGGTGGGGCGGCCGGTGGCGGAGGCGGGACTGCCCGAGCCGGTGCTCCGCGTGCTGTCGTCGCCGGACCCGGTCAGCGACGAGGTGCACCTCGCCGGGGACCGGCTGCTGATGGTGAACAAGCGGCCGACGTACCCGCGGGGCGGCCGGGGCGGCAGCGTGGTGACCCTGCGGGACTCCACCGAGCTGGCGGCGGTCTCCGGGCGGGCCGACGTCGCCCGGGAGCGGTTGAAGCTGCTGTACGAGGCAGGGACGCGGATCGGGACGACCCTCGACGTGGGGCGCACCGCCCAGGAGCTGACCGACGTGTCGTCGCCGCGCTTCGCCGACCTGGTGACGGTGGATCTGCTCGACGCGGTGCTGCGGGGCTGGGAGCCGACCGCGGAGGGCTGGCGGCATCTGCGCCGGGCGGCGATCGGCGGCGAGCAGGGGGTCGTGCCGGCGTACCCGGTGGGCGAGGTCATCACGTACGCCCCGGACACCCCGCAGATGCGGACGCTGCGGGAGGCCCGGGGCGTGCTGGAGGCGGACCTGCGACAGGCGCCCGGCTGGCGGGCGCAGGACCCGGAACGCGCCGGCGGGGCCCTGGCGGGCGGACTGCGGTCGCTGGTGACCGTGCCGCTGCGGTCGCGTGCCGTGCCGCTGGGCGTGGCGAGCTTCTACCGGACGGCGGACTCCCCGCCCTTCGAGCCGGAGGACCTCGCCGTCGCCGAGGAGCTGGCCGCGCGGGCGGCGGTCGCCCTGGACAACGCCCGCAGGTTCACCCGCGAGCACGCGATGGCGGTGACGCTCCAGCGCAGCCTGCTGCCGCGCGGCCAGCCGGAGCAGGACGCCCTCGAGGTGGCCTGGCGGTACCTGCCCGCCGAGGCGGGGGTGGGCGGGGACTGGTTCGACGTCATCCCGCTGCCGGGCGCCCGGGTGGCGCTGGTGATGGGCGACGTCGTCGGGCACGGGCTGCACGCGGCGGCGACGATGGGCAGGCTGCGCACCGCGGTGCACAACTTCTCCACCCTCGACCTGCCCGTGGACGAGGTGCTCGGCTATCTGGACGACCTGGTCGTCCGCATGGACAACGAGGAGAACACCGGGGACGCCGCCGCGGACCACGAGGGGGTGGGGGTGACCGGGGCGACCTGTCTGTACGCCGTCTACGACCCGGTGACGGGCGTCTGCACGATGGCCCGCGCCGGGCACCCCGAACCGGTGGTGGTGAGCCCGGACGGGACGGTGAGCTGTCCCGGCGTGCCCGCCTCGGCGCCGCTCGGCCTGGGCGGCTACCCCTTCGAGACCACCGACGTGTCCCTGCCGGAGGGGTCCCAACTGGTGCTGTACACAGACGGGCTGGTCGAGAACCGCGCTCAGGGCATCGACTTCGGGATGAAGCGGCTGCGCCGGGCACTGGAGGGGTCGGGCGACCGTACGCCGGAGGAGACGTGCCAGGCGGTCATCGACACCCTGAAGCCCTCTCACTCCCTGGACGACATCGCGCTGCTGACGGCCCGCACCCGGGTGTTCCCGCCCTCACGGGTGGCCGAGTGGACCGTACCGCCGGACCCGGCGCTGGTGCCCGCCGTGCGCGCGGACTGCCGGCGGACGCTGCGCGAGTGGGGTCTGGAGGAGACCGGGTTCACCACGGAGCTGATCCTCAGTGAGCTGGTCACCAACGCGATCCGGTACGGCTCGCCGCCGGTCGGCGTGCGGCTGCTGCGCTGCCGCTGTCTGATCTGCGAGGTGTCGGACGGCAGCGGCACCTCACCGCGCCTGCGGCGGGCGGCGACCACGGACGAGGGCGGCCGGGGGCTGTTCCTGGTGGCGCAGTTCGCCCAGCGGTGGGGGACGCGGTACACGCCCCGCGGCAAGGTCATCTGGGCGGAGCAGGCGCTGCAGGACGGTGTGCCCGCCGGCCAGGGCACCCCGCCGGTCGACTTCCTGCTGGAGCAGTTCGACGACCTCTGAGCCGTGAGCCGGGCCCGGGCGTGATCCCGTGCGCCCGGGCCCGGGCGCTTCGCCCGCGGGCCCGCCGGAGGGAGGCCCGCCGGAGGGAGGCCCGCCGGAGGGAGGCCCGGGCCGCGCGCGGCCGGCGCTCAGCGGCCCGGGTCCTCCTCGGGCTCGGGCCGGGTCGCCCGTTCGAAGTCCCGCCATGCCTGCCGCCGGCTCTCCTCGGAGTCCGCGAGCAGCTCTTCCAGGGGGTGCGCTGCCCCCGAAGGGGGAGGGGGCAGCGCCGTGAGTTTCGCGTAGAGGTACGCGCAGGCCTCGGCCTCGGTACCGAAACGCCGTGTCGCACCCTCCTGGGAGCGCTGTTGTACGCCCACGGTCCAGGCGCCCGCCTCGGGGCGCATGACGTAGTAGGCGTCCGGCCGCATGGGCACCTCGTGGACGCCGGTGATCTCGTAGTACGCCTCGGGGACGCCCGCCTCGCGGAGTCTTGAGACGAGTTCCGCGCTGTCCATGGCTTCGCCGCCCTGTCCGTCCTCGCCGCCTGGGCCGCCCTCGTCCCGCGGGATCAGGCCACCGGCACCGCGTCGAGGTGGTGCGAGGCGACGAGGTCGGCGACCGAGGGGGTCGTCACGTACTGCAGGCCGAGGCCGGGCTGGCCGAACCAGGGCCGGATCGGGCCGGCCCGGACCGTGAACGGCTCGCGCACCCGGTAGAGGTGGTAGCTGAACGGAAACTGCTCGACGTAGCTGTCGAGGTTGCTCGGCGGGATCGCCCGCTGGGCGTAGGGCGTGCCCGCCGGGGCGAGGAAGTTGCCGAAGCCGCTGCCGAAGAGGTCGACCAGCTGGCCCTTGCGCAGCGTCACGGCGCGCTCGACGGGCTTGCCGTTCCTCAGCACGAAGCCGTCGTGGTCCGGGTACCACCAGCCCGACTTGCCGGTCTTCGGGTCGGTCTGCCAGTAGCAGCCGAGGAACCAGTAGGGCGAGACGGAGTCCGTGCGGTGGTAACCCCGCAGCATCTTGCCGAGCGCGCCCGTGCGGGGCAGCTGCCGGGGCCCGAGCCGCCAGTCGTCGAGGAAGTACGGCTGGAGGGCGGTCGAGGGCGGGCTGTTGGTCCCGCGGCCACGGTCCGCGGTCGGGCAGTACGCCCCGCGCACCACGGGGTGCCGGTCGGCCTGGGCCGTGGCCGGCGCGATGCCGGCCATGAGGAGGAGCGAGGCGATGACGCTCCCCACGAGGGCGCGCAGTACGCGCATCCGGGGTCCCTTCTCTTCCGGCACCCACCAGGCGCCGTACGGGTGGTCGCGCCCAGTTCACCCGTGGCATATGCCGCGGTGCGGGAGGCGGCCCGCGAAGTCACCCGAAACGATGAGCGGATTCCCCGGACGGCGGACAACCGGTCCGAAACCCGGCAGATCGCCGCCCCGCACCCGGTCGGCCGGGCGAGCGGAGCGACTTCGTGGGCGCGGTGCTCTACTTGGAGAACGCCCCGTTCGTCACCGGCGAGATCCTCCACGGCGACGGCGCGTGGGCGCGGGCCACCGAGAGGACACCGTGATGAACGGCATGCCGGACACCGAGGCCGTCCTGCGCGGCGTCCTCGACCGGTGGAAGGCGGGCGTCGACGGCGGCGAACCTCGGCGGGTCGCCGCGCTGTTCACCGAGGACGCGACCTTCCAGGGGCTGCACCCCTACAGCGTCGGCAGGCAGGGCGTGGCCGACTACTACGCCTCCCAGCCGCCCGGGCTGTCGGCGGAGTACCGCGTCCTGGAGAGCAGACGCCTCGCCGAGGACGTCGTGCTCGGCTACCTGGACGTCGACTTCGCGTTCACCGACCGGCCCACGCTGCACGTCAAGCTCGGCGTGGTGCTGGTGCGGTCCGGGGACGAGTGGCTCATCGGCCACTACCAGGTCTCCCGCCTCGGCTGAAGGGTGTTGCGGAAGGCGACACCCGTCAGCCGGGCCGGTCGGCGGGGCCACCGTCCGCCGCGGCGGGCAGGCGCGCCGCCAGCCGCTCGACCCCGGCGGTGAGGGCGTCCGCCACCGACGGCGGTGGGAGGTCCGGGACTCCTGGGACCTTCCCGGGACGCAGCGTCCGTGCGGCCAGCGGGAGTTCGACCTGGACGCCCGACTGCGCGGTGAGGTTGACGGGGTTGCGCGGGTGCAGCCCGCGCAGCCCGGCCGGGATGCGGTCCAGATCGGTGACGGCGTCGAAGTCCGGTGCGTGAAGGCCGAGTTCGTGCCCCAGGATGCGGGCCGCCTCCCGGTTGGCGCCGCCCAGGAAGACGGCCCGGGGCGTCTCGCGCCGCAGGTGGCCGTGCAGGGAGACCACCACCGTCACGGAGGCGAGGAACTCCCGCAGGGCCGCGCAGTGGTCCACCGCCATCCGGTGCGAGGGGATGTGCACCGGGTCGCCGGCCGGCTGGGTGAAGACCAGCGCGGTCGCCCCGGTCCGGGCCGCCACCGCTTCGGCCAGCTCCGCCGTGCCGCCCTCCGTGCCCGCGTGCAGGGCCAGCAACCCGATGCCCGAACCGGCCGTCAGAGAGGCGGTGAACCCGGCTCCCTCGATCACCACTCGCTCGCCGCGTGCCATCTCCCGCCTCTCCCCCGGGCCCGGGACCGCTACCGCACCACCCGCACGGTCTTCGACACGGTCACCTGGTCCACCTCGGACACCCTCACCGTCACCTTCATCGTCCACGTCCCCGGGAGCGGAAGGTCGAAGGAGTCGGCCGCCCAGTAGCCGCCGCGATCGGTGACCCGGGTGTCCAGGGGGCCGATCCGCCGGTCCGCGAGGGTCAGCGTGATCCGCACCTCGGGGACCGAGGACAGGCCGCCGTCGGGGCCGTAGACGACCGCCTGGACGGAGTTGGCGCCGACCCGGCCCGGGTCCAGGGTGACCTGGACCTTGCCGTGGCCGCCGGGGGTGCCGACGTCGAAGGGGATCGTGGTGACCGAGGCGGCCGGGATGCCGGCCGCCGCTGTGCCGGAGCGCGCCGCCTCGGCCGCGGCCCGGCCCGGCGGCGTGCTCGTCAGCAGGGTCGTCAGGACCAGCACCACGACACCCACCGCCACCTCCGCCAGCACCGAGCGGCGCAGGCGGTCCGGCGGCGGCTGCGGGGCGGCGGGCGGCTCGGGTTCCGGCGGCGGCGGGGGGCCGCCGGCCGGCTGCGGGACACGGCCGGCGAGCGGTACGGGGGCCGGCTCCGCGAGGCGGGCCGTCCAGCGCCGGGAGCGGGAGGCGACCGCGAGCAGCAGGGTGACCGCCGCCAGTTTCGCCAGCAGGAGGCGGCCGTACGGCGTGCCGGTGAGCGCCTGCCAGGAGCCGAGGCCGCGCCAGGACTGGTAGACGCCGGTCACCACCAGGACCGTCACCGAGGCGAAGGCGAGGCGGGAGAAGCGGGTGGCGACGTGGGCGGCGCCGGGGAGGGCGCCGTGGGCCGGTGGCGCGGCCGCCTCCGGTGCCGTGCGGCGCAGGGTCAGCAGCAGCGCGGTCAGGCCGCCGAGCCAGGCCGCCATCGCCAGCAGGTGGAGGGTGGCCGAGGCGATGGCGAGGGGGACCTGGAGGCCCGCCGAGGCGTGCTCCGCGGCCGCCCAGGTCAGGCACAGGGCGACGGCGAGGACCGCCGCGGCCGTCAGGACGGCCCGGCGGGGGACCGCGTTCCGCCACCGCCGCACGGACAGCGCGCAGGCCCCGGCGACGGCCAGCAGGAGCAGGCGGGCGAGGAGGAGTTCACCGGGGCGGCTCGCTGCCGTGCGGGCGAGAGCGGCGAGGCCGAGCGCGGAGCCGGGGCCGGCGCCCTCCTCGTACGGGGCCCTGAGCAGGAACAGCGCGACCGTCGCCGCCACCAGGACCCAGCCGGCGGCCAAGGCCGGCCGGCGCAGGTGGTCCCGGTCGCGCGGCCGGCAGTACGCGACGAACCCGGCCGTGCCCAGGAGGAGGGCCACGGCCAGGTAGGCGGCGTAGCGGGCGATGTTGTAGAGGGTGGTGGTCGCGGGGTTCTCCGTGCGCTCCGGCAGGTTGGCGGCGGTGGCCGTGCGCCGGCCCACCGAGAAGGTGAGCGCCCCGGACACCGGGTGGCTGTCCGCCGACACCACCCGCCAGGCCACCGTGTAGGTGCCGGTGCCCAGCCGGGCGGGCAGGGTGACGCGGGCGGTGTCGGAGCGGCCCGGGACGTGGTCCGCCCCGCCGGTGCGCACCTGGTGGTTGCGGGGGTCGTAGACCCGGAAGGAGTCGGTCAGCAGGCCGACCGACTCGGTGAAGGTCAGGGTCACCTGCCGGGGCGCCGACCTGAGGACCGTGCCGTCGGCCGGGTCGGTGCCGCGCAGGGCCGCGTGGGCCGAGGCGGGTGCAGCCGTGCCGAGCAGGGCCAGGAGCAGGCCCGCGCACAGAACGGTCAGCCGCCGCGGCCACCCGTGTCGGTCGCGCACCCCATGTCTCCGTTCGCCGGCCCGCACGTCCTCCGTATACGTACGCGGCGAACGGCCGCCGTGCTCACCGCGCAGGCCGGCCCTTCCCCGGGCCCGCCTCAGGCGTGGTCGCCCGGGAAGGCCGCCTGCCGGGTGAGGAAGGCCAGTCGGGCGTGCTTCTCCGGCAGGTGCACGTCCGGGAGGTCGACCTCGGGCAGGACGACCACGGGTCCGGTGGTGAACCCCTGGCGGGCGAAGCGGGCGATCGCCCGGGTGTTGCGGACGTCGGGGTCGACGACGATCCGCCGGCGGTCGAGTCCCCGCAGGACGTACGAGGTGATGGCGGCGAGCAGGGCGGCGGTCCAGCCGGCCCGCCGGCCCGCCGGTCCCGCGGGCGCGAGGAGGAGGTGGACGCCGATGTCGCCGGGGCGCACCTGGTAGCACTCACCGACCCGGTCGGCGCCGGGCTCGTAGGTCTGGAGCAGGGCGGCCGGCTCACCGTCCCTGGTGACCAGGTGGGCGTGGTGGGTGTCGAGGGTGGCCATGTGGGTGTAGACGTCCGCCACCTGGTCCCGGGTGAGGCCGGTCATGCCCCAGAACGCGGCGCGTTCCTCGCTCACCCAGGCGTGCACCGGACCCGCGTCGGCCACCGGGTCGAGGGGGCGGATCCGGACGGTGCCGAAGCCGTCGACGTGCTGCTCGTGCGCGGCGGTGGCAGCGGGCGCCGCGGTGGGGGCGTGCGGGTCAGTCATCGGTCTCCTCGGTGTGTTCGAGCGTCAGCAGGGCCCAGTCGGTGACGACCGGGGTGAGCTCTCCCGCGAGCCAGAGGGGGAGCTGGTCGCGGTGGTGGGGTGCGCCGGGGACGCCGTCGGCGCCGAAGGGGACGATCCAGCGGCTGTCCTCGCGACGGGCCAGGTCCCAGACGTAGCGGGCGGCCGGGCCGCGGGCCGCGAGGTCGGTGAGGCCGGGCACGGCCGAGGTGCACAGCACGCAGTCGTGGTCGCCGGCGAGCCCCGGTTCGTCGTACGGCTCCCCCGGCAGCGCCCGCCAGGGGGCGAGCCGGTGGGTGGCGGACCAGGTGCCGTCGGGCGGAGCGGCGGCGACCTCCTCCACGGCGGCCCGGACGGCGGCGTCGCGGTCGATGCCGTACAGCTCCTCGGCCCGCAGCAGGTGTTCGAGGGCGTGGCCGACGCGCGGGACCAGGGCCAGCCAGGGCAGCAGGATCTCCGGGTGGGCGGGTGGTTCGGCCAGGGCGGCGAACACCGGGTGGGCGGCGAGGCGGCGGACGACCGCCGTGCGCACCGCCGCGTAGGTGGCCGCGCCGGTGCTGTCGCCGTCCATGCGGCGGTCCCAGCCGAGCAGCCGGTCGCGGAGCCGGGCCGCTTCGGGAGTGAGTCCGTCCAGGGCGGCGAGCCGGTCGAGCAGGGGGGCGGCGGAGGCGAGGTGGGTGTCGGTGTGGACGGCGGCCAGGCCGGCGGCGGACCAGGTGCCGCGCTCGGCGAGCAGGGCGCGGATGCGGGCGGCGCGGTGCGGCGGGGCGAACTCGACGCCGAGGGGTGCCGCCGGGCCGCGCTGGTTGGCCATCACCGCGATGCCGTCGGTGAGGCCGGCGTACGGCGTCTCGTGCCAGCCCTGCCAGTCGTGGCCGGGCTGCCAGGCGGGGACCGGCTGGACGCGGTTGGCCGCCGCCCGGACCGGCACCCGGCCGGCGACCCGGTGCAGGAGGCCGCCCTCGGTGTCGGCGGCCTGGACGACGTTCACCGGCTCGGCCCAGGCGTCGAAGGCGGCGTCGACGTCCTCGACCCGGCGGGCCCGCAGGAGCGGCAGGAGCGCGCTGAAGCCGAGGTCGCCGGTCACCCGGGGCGGGTAGCGCAGGGCGAGGGCGGTGGGGAACCGGTGGTCCGGGGCGGGCGGTGCCCCGGGTTGGTCCGCGGCCTCGGCGGGCGGCGCTCCGGAAGCGTCCGCGGCCTCGGCGGCGCGCGCGGGGCGGGTCTCCTGCGCGCCGGGGACGGCCCCGGCCGCCGGGCCCTCCGGGCCGTCGGCGATCACCGGGCCGCGGGCCGTTTCGAGCACCTCGACCTCCAGCGGGTGCTCCCCGGCGATCTCGACCAGCTCGGTGTGCCGGGCGGCCCGGCGCCAGGTCCCGTCCGGGTCGAGGGCCTGGACCCCGGCACCGGTGCGGCGCAGGCGCTCGCGGTAGAGGTCCTGGTAGTCGGCCATGGCGTTGGTGATGGACCAGGCGACGGTGCCGGTGTGGCCGAAGTGGGCGATGCCGGGGACGCCGGGCACGGCGAGGCCGACGACGTCGAACTCGGGGCAGGACAGCCGGATCTGCTGGTAGACGCCGGGGTCCTCGATGAAGCGGTGCGGGTCGCCGGCGAGCAGGGGCAGGCCGGTCTCGGTGCGGTCGCCGGACAGCAGCCAGCCGTTGCTGCCGGCGGTGCCGGGGCCGTCGGTGGCGAAGAGACCGACCGCCCCGTAACCGAGGTGCCGTACCGCCTGCTCGCGCCAGAGCTTGGCGGGGAAGCCGGCGAAGAGGATGTGGGTGGCGAGCCACACGCCGAGCGGGGTCCAGGGCTGCCAGGACCCGGGCGCGAGGCCGGTCCGCGCGAACTCCGGGGCGCGCCGGGCGCCGTCCGCCAGGCCCTCGTTGACGCCGTCGACGTACGCCCGCACCCAGTCGGCGGTCTCGGGGTCGCGCCGCTCCAGGGCGGTGAAGCAGCGTCTGGCGGTGTCGTCGAGGCGGGCCCGGCGGGCGAGGACGTCCCACGAGACGGCGGACGCGCCGAGGAACGCGGCCGAGGTGCCCCGGGCGCGGTGCCGCTCGACCTCGATCTGCCAGGCGCGGTCCAGGGCGGTGACGCGGCCCTGGGCGCAGGCGAGGGCCAGGACCCCGGGCGCGCGCAGATGAGGGATGCCCCAGGCATCGCGGTAGGTCTCGATCGTCACCCTGGGACACCCCTCACTCGTATGTGAATTTAGGTTAGCCTTACCTAAATGAATCTCGGGCATCCTGCGCCGGACGCCCCGGCCGCTGGAGCCACCCCCCGGCTGCGCCCCCGGGCCCGGCGGGCGATCATCGAGGCATGGACGTCACCCTGCACCTCGCCCAGGACCCCGAGGCCGACGCGCTGCTCGGGCGCAGTCCGCTCGCCGCGCTGACCGGGATGCTGCTGGACCAGCAGATCCCGATGGAGTGGGCGTTCAAGGGGCCGGCGGCCATCGCCGGGCGGCTGGGCGCCGGGGACCTGGACGCGCACGAGATCGCGGTCATGGACCCGGAGGCCTTCGCCGGGCTGCTCTCCGCCAAGCCCGCCGTGCACCGCTACCCGGGCTCGATGGCCAAGCGGATCCAGCAGCTGTGCCAGTACCTGGTCGAGCACTACGACGGGAACGCCGAGCTGGTCTGGAAGGGCGTCGAGGACGGCCCGGAGCTGCTGCGGCGGCTCCAGGACCTGCCCGGCTTCGGCAAGCAGAAGGCGCAGATCTTCCTCGCGCTCCTCGGCAAGCAGCTGGGCGTGCGGCCCGAGGGCTGGCGAGAGGCCGCGGGGAGCTACGGCGAGGCGGAGTCCTTCCGGTCCGTCGCCGACATCACCGGGCCCGAGTCGCTGGGCAAGGTGCGCGCCCACAAGCAGGAGGCGAAGGCGGCGGCCAAGGCCGCCAAGGCCGCGGGGAAGTGACCTCAGCCGGCCGGCCCCGCTCCGCTGGCGGGGCGACGCCGGCCGGTATCAGCATGGAGCATGACCGAGGCACCCGGCGGTCCCCCCTGGGACCGTGAGTACGACGACCGCAGCGTCCACGCGGGCCACGCGCCGCGTGGGCACCACGAGCCCGAGCCACCCCTCGAAGGTCCCCTGCACGCCCTGTCCCGGGCCGCCTGGCAGCTCGTCCTGGGCACCGGCGTCGTCTCGCTCGTCCTCGGCGTCCTGGTCCTCGTCTGGCCCCACCAGTCCCTGACGGTGGCGGGGGTCCTCTTCGGCGTGTACCTGCTCGTCAGCGGCGTCTTCCAGCTCGCCGCCGCCTTCGGCACCCACCAGCGGGCCTCGCTGCGCGTGCTGGCCTTCGTCAGCGGCGCGCTGTCCATCCTGCTGGGGCTGTTCTGCTTCCGCGGGCCCATGCAGTCCGTCCTGCTGATCGCCCTGTGGATCGGCATCGGCTGGCTGTTCCGCGGGATCACCCAGACCCTGGCCGCCGTCTCCGACCACGGCATGCCCGCCCGGGGCTGGCACATCGCCCTCGGCATCCTCACCTTCGTCGCCGGCATCGTGCTCATCGACGCGCCGTTCCGGTCGGTCGCGGTGCTGACCCTGGTCGCCGGCTGCTGGCTGGTGGTCGTGGGCGTCGTGGAGATCGTGACAGCGCTGCGCATCCGCTCACGCGCCCGGCAGGTCCCGCGCACGGTGTGAGCCGGGCGCCGGGCCGAGCGCATCGCTGTGAGCCGAGCGCACCCCGTCAGCCGAACGCACCGTGCGGGCCGAACGGGCGGTGTGAGCCGGGCGCACCGCTGTGAGCCGAGCGCACGCGTCAGCCGGACGCCGGACCGAACGCACCGCGTCAGCCGGACACCAGGCCCAACGGACCGTGCGCGGGACCTGCCGCCGGGCGCTGAGCCGAACACTCAGTACGAGCCCGGCACTGAGCCGAACACACCATGTCAGCCCGGCGCCCCGCCCGCGCACGGTGCGAGCCCGGCGCTGAGCCGAACGCACCATGTCAGCCCGGCACTGAGCCGAACACACCGCGTCAGCCCGGCACTGAGCCGAACACACCATGTCAGCCCGGCGCCCCGCCCGCGCA
>NZ_JAJSZC010000126.1:0-8835 GCF_036815105.1 Streptomyces sp. IBSBF 3136 | reverse complement strand
GAACACACCATGTCAGCCCGGCGCCCCGC
Source organism: Streptomyces sp. IBSBF 3136 (assembly GCF_036815105.1). Classification (NCBI taxonomy): domain Bacteria; kingdom Bacillati; phylum Actinomycetota; class Actinomycetes; order Kitasatosporales; family Streptomycetaceae; genus Streptomyces; species Streptomyces sp. IBSBF 3136. The sequence goes on along the minus strand of NZ_JAJSZC010000126.1, from coordinate 8,806 downwards.
CCGCGCACGGTGCGAGCCCGGCGCTGGGCCGAGCGGGCGGTTCTGGTGCGCCGCGCGGTGCGTGGATGGCGCCGCGCGGGCACAGACCAGCCGTGAGCGGCACCCCGGGCCTCCCCCGTACCCGCGCCCGGCTGCGGGTGCTGGTGCTGCTCCTCGCCCTGTGGGTGCCCGGCGCCCATGTGCAGGCCACGGCGGCCCCCGCCCTGTCCGTGCCGGCCGGGACCGCCGAGCACGACGTCCTCGACTCGCCGCTGCGGCCCCCCGCCCGCGCCCTGCACCAGCCCGACGCCGCCGACCGCACGGCGCCCCCGGCGGCCGCGCCGGCCCCCGCGCGACCCGCGCCCGGCCCGCGTCCCGCCGTGCCGCTGCCGCCGTCGGCCGTGCCCCTGCTGCGCACGGTGGTCCTGCGCTGCTGACCGGGCCCGCTCCGCAAGGCCAGTCAGCCCGACGCGAGGAACACAGCCATGCCCACAGACCCGTACGCGGTCCTGCGCGCCCTGCTGCGCGCGGAGGCCAGGCGCAGCGCGCCGCCCCGGCCGGAAGGCGAGAACCCGCCGCAGCGGCGGCCGGAGAAGGGAGAGGAGGAGGACGCCCGTTGACCCACCGGCGGGGGCGGCCTACCGCCTCCGCCGGGCCGTACCGAACAGCGAGCGGGTGATCTCCCGGCCGAGCTGGGTGCCGACCGAGCGGGCCAGCGACTTGAACATGCCGCTGCCGACCACCTCCTCGACCAGCGACGGCTCCTTCTCGGGCGCCTTCGCGCGCGGGCCGGGGGACGGCCGCCCGGCCTCGGGCGGCGCGGGCCGCCGGGCGGCCAGCCGCTCGTAGGCCGACTCGCGATCCACAGCCTGTGCATAACGCCCGTGGAGCGCGGACGCCCGCACCTCACGGTCCAGCTCGTCCGCGTCCACCGGGCCCATCAGGGACTCGGGAGCGCGCAGCCGGGTGGCGGCGACCGGGGTCGGGGCGCCCTGCTCGCCGAGCACGGTCACCACGGCCTCGCCGGTGCCCAGACCGGTGAGCAGCTCCGCCAGGTCGTAGGCGGAGTTCGGAAAGGTCTTCACGGTGGCCGCGAGGGCCTTCTGGTCGTCCGGGGTGAAGGCCCGCTGGGCGTGCTGGATCCGGCTGCCGAGCTGCCCGAGGACATCGGAGGGCACGTCCTTCGGGGACTGCGTGACGAAGAAGACGCCCACTCCTTTCGAGCGAATCAGACGTACGGTCCGGGTGATCGACTCGAGGAACGCCTTGGAGGCGTCGCCGAACAGCAGATGGGCCTCGTCGAAGAAGAAGACCAGCCTGGGCCGGTCGACGTCGCCGACCTCCGGCAGGTCGTGGAAGAGGTCCGCCAGCAGCCACATCAGGAACGTCGAGAACAGCCGCGGCCGGTCCTGGACGGCGGGCAGTTCGAGCACCGAGACGACACCCCGTCCGTCCGGCGCCGTGCGCAGCAGGTCGGCCGTGCCGAACTCCGGCTCACCGAAGAAGTCCGCCATGCCCTCCGCCTCGAAGGCGGTCAGGGAGCGCAGGATCACCCCGGCCGTGGCGGTGGACAGGCCGCCGATGTCCCGCAGTTCGGCCCTGCCCTCGTCGGAGGTCAGGAAGGCGACGACCGCCCTGAGGTCCTTCAGGTCGACCAGTTCCAGGCCCTTGGTGTCGGCGTAGTGGAAGATCAGGCCCAGGGACTGCTCCTGGGTCCGGTTGAGGCCGAGCACCTTGGACAGCAGCACCGGGCCGAAGGCGGTGATCGTGGCCCGCACCGGGATGCCGTGACCGAGGCCGCCGAGCGCCAGGAACTCGGCCGGGAAGCCGGCCGGGGTCCACTCCTGCCCCACTTCGGCGGCGCGCCCCCGCACCCGGTCGCCCGGCTGCCCCGGCCGGGCGATGCCGGACAGGTCGCCCTTGATGTCCGCGAGGAAGACCGGGACGCCCTGCGCCGACAACTGCTCGGCGATGAGCTGGAGCGTCTTGGTCTTGCCGGTGCCGGTGGCGCCCGCGACCAGACCGTGCCGGTTGAGCACCGACAACGGGACGCGCACCGGCGCGCCCGGGTGGCAGCGGCCGTCCCAGAGGAGGGCGCCGAGATCGAGGGCGGGCCCGGTGAAGGCGTACCCGGAGGCGATCTCCCGAGCCCCGGCGGGCAGCGTCTCGCTGTCACTCATCTCCGGCCCCTGTTCCCGGTAGTTACCGTTATCACCCGTTTGGATACGGCTTTTCCAGCGTCGCACTACGGCGCCATGGCTGCGCCCGGAAGGTCTTGACCGGTAGGCTTTCCGTGTGATCTTCAAGCGCATCGGAAACGGCCGGCCGTACCCCGACCACGGCCGGGAAAGCACCCGGCAGTGGGCGGACGTCGCGCCGCGCCCGGTCCGCCTCGATCAGCTCGTGACCACCAAGCAGCAGCTCGACCTGGAGACCCTGCTGGCCGAGGACTCCACGTTCTACGGCGACCTCTTCGCGCACGTCGTGAAGTGGCAGGGCGACCTGTACCTGGAGGACGGCCTGCACCGTGCGGTCCGCGCCGCCCTACAGCAACGCCAGGTGCTGCACGCGCGCGTGCTCGAACTCGACTGACCCGGCGCGACACGCCCGTTGCCCCTTTCGGGTTCCGCTGAGCGGCGTCTACTGATCATTTAATAGGCATCGCCGCTCGCGCACACTACGCTGCGCTCATGAGCATGCTGACTCCCCCCGGCATGGGCGGCCAGTACCGCATCACGGGGGACAAATACCCGCGGATGCGCCGGCCGCGGCGGCGCGGCAGGCTCGCGTTGGCCGTCCTCGCGTCCGTCGCCGCGCTCGGCCTGATCGGCTGGGGGACGCTGCAGCTCATCGACGTCTTCACGGGCGGTGGCGAGAAGGACTCGGCGGCCGGCACCAAGGCGGACTGCCGCACCAAGGCGCAGACCGCCGCCCAGGTCGTGGCGCTGCCCAAGCCCGGCGACATCACGGTGAACGTCTACAACGCCACCCCCCGCGGCGGGCTCGCCAAGGACACGGCGGCCGAGCTGAAGAAGCGCGGCTTCCGGATCGGGCACGTGGGCAACGCGACCAAGGAGTTCGACAAGAAGGTCAAGGGCACCGGGGTGCTCCTCGGCCCCGCCTCCGCGCTGAACAGCTCGCTGCCCGTCCTCGCCACCCAGCTGACCGGCGCCGAGCGCCGCACGGACGCCGCCCACAAGGGCACCGACGTGGACCTGATCATCGGCGACGGCTTCAAGAACCTCACCGCGCGCCCGGCCGCCGACCAGGCCCTGACCACCCTGGCCAAGGCCGGCCAGACCCCCGCCACCCCGAAGAAGAAGCACTGCTGACCCAGGCGGGGCCAGGACGACGCAGGCACGGTCACCGAGCCCGGTGACCGTGCCTGAGGGAAACGCCGGGGTCCGCCCGGCGGGACTACTCGGCGGCGCCGTACAGCCGGTCGCCCGCGTCCCCGAGGCCGGGGATGATGTAGCCGTGCTCGTTGAGGTGGTCGTCGACGGCCGCCGTCACGACCGTCACCGGGGTGCCCGCCAGCTCGCGCTCCATGACCGCGACGCCCTCGGGGGCGGCCAGCAGGACCACCGCGGTCACGTCGTCGGCGCCGCGCTTGATCAGCTCCTGGATGGCCGCGACCAGCGTGCCGCCCGTGGCCAGCATCGGGTCGAGCACGTACACCTGACGGCCGGACAGGTCCTCCGGCATGCGCGAGGCGTACGTGGAGGCCTGCAGCGTCTCCTCGTTGCGGATCATGCCGAGGAAGCCCACCTCGGCGGTCGGCAGCAGCCGCACCATGCCGTCCAGCATGCCGAGGCCGGCCCGCAGGATCGGCACCACCAGCGGCCGGGGGCGGGCCAGCTTCACGCCGGTGGTCGACGCGACCGGCGTGCGGATGTCGACGGCCTCGGTACGCACGTCGCGCGTGGCCTCGTAGGCGAGCAGGGTGACCAGCTCGTCGGCGAGGCGCCGGAAGGTCGCGGAGTCGGTGCGCTGGTCGCGCAGCGTGGTGAGCTTGTGGGCGACCAGTGGGTGGTCGACGACGTGGAGACGCATGTCCCTAACAGTAACCGTGCCCGACGCCCCCTCGCGCTGGCACCGACGCCGCGCCGACCCCGCATTGGCCTGGCATCAAACCCCCCGTCCGAGGGAAAGTGGGAGGGACGGACCCGGGGTGGTGTGACTGTGCCTGAACTGCCTGACCACAAGACCGATGCCGCCGCGCGCACCGAGGATGCCGTCGGTCCGGGGCAGCCCGAGACCGAGGCCCAGCGTCGGCGCCGACGCGCCCAGTTCCTGCGCGACCTGGCCGAGGCACGCGCGTTGCGCGACCGCGTGCAGCCCCGGCGCGCCAAGGCCGCCCGGCTCCGGCACGCCATGCGGATGCGGACGTTCCGCTGGTAGGGCAGGCCGTCGTCGTACGATCCCGGCAGGAAAGACTCTGGTAAGGAAGATCATCGCCCACACCGGTGGCCCGGGACGGAGTGCGTGGGCCCCCGGAAAAGCCGCGTACGATCCGCTGGTGGCGGCAACGAGCGCGCCGGTGGGTCGTGCACCCGCCGGATGCGGGCGCACGATCGAAAGAGCCGGACACAGGGGGCCGAAGACGTCCCCTGAACGCCTTGTTTCTGCCACGATTCCGAGTGGGCGGGGCTCGGAGCACAGCTCTCCCCGCTCAGCACCTCCGCCGGGGGGACCCCCAACCGGCACGCCTATGACCAGTGGGAGAGTCACGGTGTACTTCGCCGCACTGCTCGCGCGCACCGAAGACGGGTGGGAAGCGAGCGACACAGAGCTCGACGATGTGGAGACCCTGTCGGATCTGGCCGACCTGGCCCGGGAAGCCTCTCCCGACGAGGACACGGTGTTCGTCCTGATCGAGCAGGAGGACGCCTGGTTCGGTCTCGTCCGGGTCGACGGCGAGGAGGACCCTCGCATCTTCGTCTCCGACGCGGCCGCCGCCGCCCGCAGCGCCTACGGGGAGCTGCTGCTCACGGACGAGCTGCTCGGCCGGGAGCCCGGCACGGACGACGGGCCCGACCTGGACGCCCTCGACCTCGACGGCACCGAGGACGGCGAGTCCGAGGAGGAGTCCGACGACGAGGAGGAGCCCGCCGCCGCGGGCGCCGTGCCGCACGGCCCGGTGGGCGACGGCCGGATCCTCGACGACCTGGGCGTCGGCGAGAAGGAGCTGCGCGGCCTCGACCCGAACGACGCGCTGGCCGAGATCGCCGAGGCCCTGGGCGCCTCGGAGGTGCTGGAGACCGTCCGCTGAGCACGCCCGGACCGCCCGAGAACCACCTGGCCGCACGGCGGGCACCCGACCCGGTGCGCGACCGCTGGCGGGCCGCGATGCGGCTCGCCCTGGACCAGGCGGAGCTGGCCGTACGGGGTGCGGACGTCCCCGTCGGCGCCGTCGTGCTGTCCCCGGACGGCACGACGGTGCTCGGGGCCGGGCACAACGAACGCGAGGCCACCGGCGACCCCACGGCCCACGCGGAGGTGCTCGCGATCCGGCGGGCCGCCGCCGCGCTCGGCCAGTGGCGGCTGACCGGCTGCACGCTGGTCGTCACCCTCGAACCGTGCACGATGTGCGCGGGCGCGCTCGTGCAGTCCCGCGTGGACCGGGTGGTCTACGGCGCCCGTGACGACAAGGCGGGAGCGGCCGGCTCTCTGTGGGACGTCGTGCGGGACCGCCGGCTCAATCACCGGCCCGAGGTCGTCGAGGGCGTCCTCGGCGAGGAGTGTGCCGGGCTTCTCACCGCGTTCTTCCGGGACCGCTGAATACCGATTTCAGACCATGCCCCACCTTGCTGTAGGGTCTCCCTCGGTAGCGTGTCCGAGCGGCCGAAGGAGCTCGCCTCGAAAGCGAGTGTGGCGCAAGTCACCGAGGGTTCAAATCCCTCCGCTACCGCTTCAGAAGGGCCCCGTCGCGAGACGGGGCCCTTCGTGCTTGCCCCGCGGGTCCGGTGGGCCACGGGACAAGAGTCCCCGGCGGCCGGGCCGTTGGTCCCTTCGGGGGGTGTGGCGGTTACACTCGCCGCCGGCAACAGAGCCCAGGGGGCACAGGCACAGGGGAGGCCGCGGTGGCGGTGAACGCCAAGAAGATCGCCGTGTACGTGCTCGTGGTCTTCGCGCTGTACGTGATCATCACGGACCCGGCCAAGGCGGCCGACTACGTCCAGATAGCCTTCGAGGGCATCTCGGACGCGGCCAAGGCCATAGGCGACTTCATGACCTGGCTCGCCGACGGGGCGAAGAACTGAGCAGTCCGCCGAGGAAGCCGAGGTACACCCCATGATCCGCCACTTGGTCCTCTTCAAGCTCAACGAGGGCGTCGAGCGCGACGATCCGCGGGTCGTCGCGGGCGTGGCCGCCTTCCGGGCGCTCGGCGGCCAGATCGAGGAGCTGCGCTTCTGGGAGTGCGCCTGGAACATCAGCGACCGGCCGATCGCCTACGACTTCGCGATCAACTCGGCGGTCGAGGACACGGACGCGCTGGGGCGCTATCTGGAGCACCCGGCCCACCAGGCGGGCGTCGCCCTGTGGCGGGAGTTCGCCACGTGGGTGATCGCCGACTACGAGTTCTGAGCCCCCGGACACCGCAGCCCCCCGCCCGGAAAGGCGGGGGGCTTTCGCGTGTCCGGGGCCCCAACTTGGCGCCGCCGGGCCACAACACGGGGTTATCGGGTGCTTGCACACAGTGCACATGTCTTGTGATGCTATGACCGCTTTTGACGGATGATTGACCGATGAAGAGGTGGCGTTGACCGTGTCGGCCAGTACTGCGCCGCCCCAGGAGGAGGCTCCCGCAACGAGCCCATGGAGGACGTGATCCAGGTCGGCACCATCGGCCTGATCAACGCCATCGACCGGTTCGACCCCGAGCGGGGCGTGCAGTTCCCGACCTTCGCGATGCCGACCGTCGTCGGCGAGATCAAGCGGTACTTCCGGGACAACGTCCGCACGGTCCACGTGCCGCGCCGGCTGCACGAGCTGTGGGTCCAGGTCAACAGCGCCACCGAGGACCTCACCACCGCCTTCGGCCGCTCACCGTCGACCGCCGAGATCGCCGAGCGGCTGCGGATCAGCGAGGAGGAGGTGCTCTCCTGCATCGAGGCGGGCCGGTCGTACCACGCCACCTCCCTGGAGGCCGCGCAGGAGGGCGACGGGCTGCCGGGCCTGCTGGACCGCATCGGCTACGAGGACCCGGCCCTGGACGGCGTGGAGCACCGCGACCTGGTCCGCCACCTCCTGGTCCAACTCCCCGAACGCGAACAGAGAATCCTTCTCCTGCGCTACTACAGCAATCTCACCCAGTCCCAGATCAGCGCGGAACTGGGTGTGTCCCAGATGCACGTCTCGCGACTACTCGCGCGTAGCTTCCAACGGCTGCGGTCGGCCAATCGGATCGAGGCATGACCGGCGCACGGGAGCACGGTCCGGAACACACCAGATCGCACCGGGTCGAAAGCAGGATCGAGCGGTAACCGGCACGAGCTAATCGCTCACCAGGGCGGTTCCCGACAGTTGTGCCCCGAAATACCGTCAGACCCCGTCTTTCCAGGGTCTATTCGCATCTGACGTGTCGACATGTCACTACAGCGTGTTGCCGACATGTGACATTCTTCCGGAAGCGCGTTTGCCGGACCTCCGGCTCCGGTATTCAGGTGAAGGCTGCGTTGCTCGAATGGCATCGCCGCCGCGACCGTCCCGCGACCCAAAGGGGGTGGCATGTCCGCAGACCAGGGCAGCTCGAAGGTGCTCACGCCGACGAGCGAGGCAGCGCCCAAGCAGCTCGACGCTCTCGACGTGCTCGATGACGTCACGGCTCTCCCCGCCGTGCCGGCGCCGCCCGTCCCCGCCGAGGCCGTACCGGCACCGGCGGACATCGACACCCGCACCCTGTCCCGCTCCCTGTTCCTGCGGCTCGCCGCACTCGACGAGAACAGCCCCGAGCGCGCCTACGTCCGGGACACCCTGATCGAGCTGAACCTCCCCCTCGTGCGCTACGCGGCGGCCCGCTTCCGCTCGCGCAACGAGCCGATGGAGGACATCGTCCAGGTCGGCACGATCGGCCTGATCAAGGCGATCGACCGCTTCGACTGCGAACGGGGCGTGGAGTTCCCGACGTTCGCGATGCCGACGGTCGTGGGCGAGATCAAGCGCTTCTTCCGCGACACCTCGTGGTCGGTGCGCGTGCCGCGCCGGCTCCAGGAGCTGCGCCTGGCCCTCACCAAGGCCAGCGACGAGCTCTCCCAGAAGCTGGACCGCTCCCCGACGGTGGCGGAACTGGCGACGGTCCTCGGCGTCTCCGAGGAGGACGTGGTCGACGGCCTCGCGGTCGGCAACGCCTACACCGCCTCCTCGCTCGACTCCCCGGCCCCCGAGGACGACGGCGGCGAGGGCTCCCTGGCCGACCGGCTGGGCTACGAGGACACGGCGCTGGAGGGTGTGGAGTACCGCGAGTCCCTCAAGCCGCTGCTGGCCAAGCTGCCGCCCCGGGAGCGCCGGATCATCATGCTGCGCTTCTTCGCCAACATGACCCAGTCGCAGATCGGCGAGGAGGTCGGCATCTCCCAGATGCACGTCTCCCGGCTGCTGACCCGGACCCTGGCCCAGCTGCGCGAGGGACTCATCTCCGACTGAGCCTTCCCAACTGACGGAGCGTCAGCCACCATGGCCGGATGCTTCGTACCGGGATGCTTCGTACGACGACATGGACACATGGCCGCCGAGGCGCCGTTACGGCAGCGTCGGCGGCCGTCGTGTGTCTGGGCGCGGTGCCGGCCGCGTGCGGGGGCGGCGCGGGCGGGGGCGGCTACACGGC
>NZ_JAJSZC010000125.1:0-22872 GCF_036815105.1 Streptomyces sp. IBSBF 3136 | reverse complement strand
CCCCCCCCCCCCCCCCCCCCCCCCCCCCCCCCCCCCCCCCCCCCCCCCCGCGGCGCCCCCCCCCCCCCCCCCCCCCCCCCCCCCCCCCCCCCGCGGCGGGTGGTGCGGCGGCTCAGGCGGCCGCGCCCACGTTGCCGTGCAGGCGGGCGACGACCTCGGTGAGCTGGGCGGCGACCTCGGCGTCGTCGACCGGGTGGGTCTCGGCGAAGCGGGTCACGGAGCCGGGGATCGAGAGCTTGATGTCCTCGATCACCTTGCCGCCGGCGATGCCCACGGCCTTGCGGGTGTCGTCCTGCGCCCACACGCCGCCGTACTGGCCGAAGGCGGTGCCGACGACGGCGACGGGCTTGCCGCCGAAGGCGCCGGCGCCGTAGGGGCGGGACAGCCAGTCGATGGCGTTCTTCAGGACGGCCGGGATGGTGCCGTTGTACTCGGGCGAGAAGAGCAGGAAGGCGTCGGCGGCCTGGGCGGCGGCGCGCAGCTTGGCGGCGGCGGCCGGGACGTCACCCTCGACGTCGAGGTCCTCGTTGTAGAAGGGAACGTCGGCCAGGCCCTCGAAGAGGTCGACCTCGGCACCCTCGGGGGCGAGCTTGACGGCCGCCTCGGCGAGCTGGCGGTTGTGCGAACCGGCACGCAGGCTGCCGACGAGCGCGAGGATGCGAACAGACATGGGGGATCTCCAAAAGGACTGAAACATCGCTGTCACGAACCGGACCGAGGTCCGCTTAGCTTTTCTATCAGGCTAAGCGGACCGCGGTCCAGTTTTGTTCCCCATGCTTTACGCTGTCTTCATGTCCAGCGTCCTGCCGCCCTGCCCCCAGCCTCAGGAGCCCGTCGAGTCCCCACAGCTGCTGGAGGTCGGCACGGGTCCTGAAGAACCGTGCCTGCGCGCCGACGCCGCCCGCAACCGGGCCCGGCTGCTGGAAGCGGCCGCCCGGCTGATCGCGGAGCACGGGGTGGCCGGGGTCACCATGGAGGCGGTGGCCGCGGCCGCCCAGGTCGGCAAGGGGACGGTGTTCCGCCGCTTCGGCGACCGCACCGGTTTGCTCACGGCGCTGCTCGACCACTCCGGCCGGCGGCTGCAGGCCGACTTCCTCGGCGGGCCGCCGCCGCTCGGCCCCGGGGCGCCCCCGCTGGAGCGGCTGCGGGCCTTCGGCGTGGCGGTGCTGTACCGGTCGGCCGAGCAGCTGGATCTCCAGCTGGCCGCCCAGCCCGAGCCGGACCGGCGGTTCGCCCATCCGGCGCTGGGCGCGCTGCGCACCCACGTCACCATGCTGCTGCGGCAGATCGAGCCGGACGCCGACTGCGACCTCCTCGCCCAGACCCTGCTGGCGTATCTCGATCCCGCCCTGATCCACCATCTGACCCGTCAGTGCGGCATGCCCATGGAGCGACTCGAGGCCGGCTGGATCGACCTCGTCGCCCGGCTGACCCGCACGGAGCCGCCCCGCTGATCTCCCCACCCCGGTGACCTCCCCACCGGGCTGCCCACCGCCGGCCGGCTCCCCGCCGCCGAGGCGCTCCCCGCCACCGGACGTCCTGGCCCCGCCTGGCCGGGGCTCCGCGCCGTGCGGCGCCCAGGCCTCCCGTGCGGTCGTTCAGGCGTCCCGTGCGGCCTCGTGGCCGGCGAACATGTCGAGCAGGCCCCGCGGCGCGTCGGCGCGGAACAGCAGCTCTCCGCTGTGCGCGGACTCGGCCGCGGACGCCTCGGCGCGCGGGAACAGCCGCTCCTCGTAGGCGGCCAGCGCGGCCTCGGTGTCCCCGGGGTGCGCGGCGATCGCGAGGCCCAGCTCGGCGCCGTCGAGAAGTGCCAGGTTGGCGCCCTCGCCCGCGAACGGAGACATCAGGTGTGCTGCGTCGCCGAGCAGGGTGACCCCCGGGACCCGGTCCCAGCGGTGCCCGACCGGCAGTGCCTGGATCCGCCGGGGCACCAGCGTGCCGTCCGCGTCCCCGACCAGTGCCCGCAGGCTCTCGTCCCAGCCGTCGAACTCCTTCAGCACGGCCGCCCTGGCGGCCTCGCCGTCCGTGAAGTCGATGCCGTCCAGCCAGTCCTCCGGCGCCGCCACGGCCGCGTACACGTGCAGGCTGCCGTCGGACTCGCGGTGCGCGAGGAAGCCGCGGCCCGGACCCAGCGCGAACAGCATGCCGCCGCCGACCACCCGGGAGCTCACGGGATGGCGCGCGTCGGCGTCCAGCAGGTCGGCCTCCACGAAGGACACGCCGGTGTAGGCCGGCTCGGCGGGCGACACCAGCCGGCGGACGCGGGACCAGGCGCCGTCGGCGCCGACCAGCAGCCCCGTGGTGAAACTGCCCCCGTCGGCATGCGTCACCTCGTGCCGGCCGTCGCCGAGCGGGCGCACGCCGGTCACCTTCACGCCCCAGCGGACGGTGCCCTCCGGCAGCGAGTCCAGCAGCAGGTCGCGCAGGTCGCCGCGGTCTATCTCGGGGCGGCCGCCGGTGCCGCCGTCGGGCTCGTCGAGGCGGACCTCCCCGTGCCGGTCCAGGACCCGCATGGCCTGACCGCCGACGTGCACCCGGGTCAGGAACTCCGCGTGCAGTCCGGCCGCGCGCAGCGCCTCCTGGCCGGATTCGTCATGGATGTCGAGCATGCCGCCCTGGGTGCGCGCGGCCGGCGAGGCGTCCAGGTCGAACACGGCGGCCTGGACGCCGTGCACGTGCAGCACGCGAGCGAGCGCGAGCCCGCCGAGTCCGGCGCCGACGACGGCGATCTCGTGGTGGGGGATGGACATGGCTGTGCCTCCGGGGGATGCGTCGTCGTCACGCGTCCGCGGCGATGCGCTCGCCGTCGGTCGTGCGACGCGGTGTGGTGGTCGTCGGTCGTACGGCGCGATGCGCTCGCCGTCGGTCGTGCGGCACGGTCTGGCCGGCCGTAGGTTGTACGGCGCGGTGTGGCGGTCGTCGGTCGTGCGGCGCCATGCAGCGGCCGTCGGTCGGGTGCGGCGGTGCGGTGGCCGTCAGTCGGGTACGGCGGTGTGCTCGATGCCGTTGACGAGGGCCTGGATGGCCCAGGAGAACCGGGCCTCGGGAGCGCCGGACAGCAGGACGGCCGAGCCGGCGGCGATGTGCGGGTGGGTCTCACGGGACGCTCCGCGCAGAGCGCTGCGCAGGGCCTGCCAGTCGGCGGCGGGCTCCTCGCCCGCGTGCTCGGCGGCGGTCGCGGTGGCGTGCTGGAGCAGCAGGTCGACGCCCCAGGCGGCGCGCTCGCGCGGCACCCCGCCCTCGTCCAGCAGGGCGAGCAGAGTCTCGATCAGGTCCAGGTAGTGCGGGCCGCTCGGCCACGCGGTCAGTGCCGAGCGGGCGAGGCTCGGGTGCTCCAGGAGCACCCGCGTGTAGGCGGTGAGCATGTGTTCCAGCCGCTCGCGCCAGGTGCCCACGGCCGGGACGGGCCCCATCCTGCCGAGCAGTTCGTCCAGGACGGCCGCGTGCAGCTCGTCGGTGTTGCGGATGTAGACGTACAGCGAGGCGGGGCCCGTGTCGAGCTCCTGGGCGAGCCGTCGCATGGTCACCTTGCGCAGGCCCTCCGCGCGCAGGATCGCCACGGCGGCGGCGACGATGCCCTCGCGGGTGAGGGCGGGCTTGGCGGGGCGGTCGCGGCGGGAGCGCGGAGCGGCTGTCATACGACGACGATAACGAACATGTTCGTAGCGAACAAGTTCTTGACGAACATGTTCGGCTACTGAAACGGCTTCATTCGTTCAGCCGTGAACGACGTTCCCCCGCCGACCGGCGTCCTGCCCGCTTCTGCCACTATGCGGTCTGTCATGGTGCAGATACCGAACACGCCCCCGTCCGCGGCGCCCGCATCGCACTCCGTCCCGACGAGTGCCGACGTGGCCCGGCTGGCCGGCGTCTCGCGCGCGACCGTCTCCTACGTCCTCAACAACACCAGCGCCGTCCGGATCAGCGAGCCCACCCGCCGCCGCGTCCACGCGGCCGCACGGGAACTGGGGTACGTGCCCCACGCGGCCGCCCGCAGCCTGCGCGCCGGGCACAGCCGCATGGTCCTGATGCCCGCCCCGGCCATCCCGGTCGGCCCGCTCTACAGCCGCTTCCTCAGCGAACTGCAGGCGGCGCTCGGCCGCCTGGACTACACGGTGGTGCAGTACGGCACCGTCGGCCGCCAGGGGGACGAAACCGCCCGTGCCTGGGCCGAGTTGAGGCCGGTCGCCGTCCTGGTGCCCGGAACGGGGCTCGGTCCGCAGGGTGTCGCGGTCCTCAAGCGCGCCGGTGCGCGGGCCGTGGTGACCCTCGGCCCCGAACGCGTCGAGGGCGCGCACGCCCTGCTGATGGACCACGAGGCCGTCGGCCACTGCGTGGGCGCCCATCTGCACGCCCGTGGCCGACGCCGTATCGGTGTGGTGGTCCCGGACGAGGAGGGGCTGGAGGCGTTCTCCCGGCCCCGGCTCGCCGGGGTGCGCCAGGCACTCCGGGGCACGGACGCGAGTGTGACCGAACTGCCGCTCGCCTACACCGAGCAGGCCGCCGCCGAACTCGCCTCCCGCTGGGCCCGGTCGGGCCTGGACGCCGTGTTCGCCTACAACGACGAGTACGCCATGCTGCTGATGCGCGCGCTCCAGGACGAGGGCCTGCGCGTCCCCGAGGACGTGGCCGTGGTCGGCGCCGACGACCTGATGCTCGGCCGGCTGCTGCGGCCCCGGCTCACCACCGTCCACATCGAGCTGCCCTCCGGCCGCGAGCTCGCCGAACTCGTCGACCACGCGGTGCGTGACCCGGGCGCCGAGCCCGAGGTCCGCAAGGTGCTGGGCGCTGCCCTGGTCCCCCGTGACTCCAGCTGACCCGGCGGGGCGGACGGGGGCGTGCACGCCCCGAGGACGACGCATGCCGCACGCGGCGGACGACCCGCCGCGTGCGGCATGCGTTCGGTCCGGGGGATCACCCGGCGCAGGAAGCGGCCGCCGGTTACTCGGCGGCGCCGCTCTCCTGGGCGGCGATGCTCTTGCGGACCTCGTCCATGTCCAGCTTCCGGGCCTGGCCGATGACGTCCGCGAGGGCGGCCTCGGGCAGCGCGCCCGGCTGGGCGAAGATCGCGACCTGGTCCCGGACGATCATCAGCGTCGGGATCGACTGGATGCCGAAGGCCTCGGCCAGCTCCGGCTGCGCCTCGGTGTCGACCTTGGCGAACACCAGGTCCGGGTTGTCCTCGGCCGCCTTCTCGTACACGGGTGCGAACTGACGGCACGGCCCGCACCAGGACGCCCAGAAGTCGATGAGGACGAACTCGTTGTCGGTGACCGTCTGGTCGAAGTTGTCCTTGGTCAGCTCCATGGTGCTGCTCATGGCGTGATTCCCTCATTCCTGGTGTGGGGATGGTGCCGACGGCGAGAACACGGCGGTCCGCCCGCCTATTCCGTGCCCGCGGCGCGCCCGCGGCGTCCTCGCCGCACGCCCGCCGCGTGACCGCCGGATCCGTGTGGTGCCTGCTCCGGTCTGTTCCGTCCGTGCACAGTCGTGTTCCGCGCGCGTACCCGTGTGGCCCCCGCGGCAACCACCCACCAGACTGACTCCATGACGGAAACGGAATCCATCGCGTACGACGTCGTGGTGCTCGGGGCCGGGCCCGTGGGGGAGAACGTCGCCGACCGCACCCGCGCGGCCGGTCTCACCACCGCGATCGTGGAGAGCGAACTGGTCGGCGGCGAGTGCTCGTACTGGGCCTGCATGCCCAGCAAGGCGCTGCTCAGGCCGGTGATCGCGCAGGCCGACGCACGGCGCCTGCCGGGCCTGAGCCAGTCGGTCCAGGGACCCCTCGACACGCCCGCCGTGCTCGCCCGCCGGGACACGTACACCTCCCACTGGCAGGACGACGGCCAGGTCGCCTGGCTGAACGGCATCGGCGCCGACCTCTACCGCGGCCACGGCCGCCTCGCGGGGCCCCGCGCGGTCACCGTGACGGCCCCCGACGGCACCGTGACCACCCTGACCGCGCGGCACGCCGTCGCCGTCAGCACCGGCACCCGCGCCCAGCTCCCCGACCTGCCGGGACTGGCCGAGGTCAAGCCCTGGACCAGCCGCGAGGCCACCAGCGCCAAGGCGGCACCGGGCCGGCTGATCGTGGTCGGCGGCGGCGTCGTCGCCACCGAGATGGCCACCGCGTGGCAGGCCCTCGGCTCGCGCGTCACCCTGCTGGTCCGCGGCAAGGGCCTGCTCAACCGCATGGAGCCGTTCGCCGGGGAACTGGTCGCGGAAGCCCTCGCCCAGGCGGGCGTCGACATCCGCACCGGGACCGCCGTGGAGTCCGTCAGCCGCGAGAACGGCACGGTCGTGGCCGTCACCGGCACCGGCGACCGCCTCGAGGCCGACGAGATCCTGTTCGCCACCGGCCGCGTCCCGCACACCGACGACATCGGCCTGGACACCGTCGGCCTGGAACCGGGCTCCTGGCTGGAGACCGACGACACCCTGCGCGTCACCGGCACCGACTGGCTCTACGCGGTCGGCGACGTCAACCATCGCGCGCTTCTCACCCACCAGGGCAAGTACCAGGCCCGTATCGCGGGCGCCGCCATCGCCGCACGCGCCGCCGGCGGCCCGCTGCTGGACGAGCCCTGGGGCGCCCACGTGGCCACCGCCGACCACGACGCCGTACCCCAGGTCGTCTTCACCGAGCCCGAGGCGGCCGCGGTCGGCCTCTCCCTCGCCGAGGCCGAACAGGCCGGGCACCGGGTCCGCGCCGTCGACGTCGCGTTCTCCACCGTCGCGGGGGCCGGCCTGTACGGCGACGGCTACAACGGCCGCGCCCGCATGGTGGTCGATCTGGAGGAGGAGATCCTGCGCGGGGTCACCTTCGTCGGCCCCGGCGTCGGCGAACTCGTCCACTCCGCGACCGTCGCGATCACCGGCCGCGTCCCGGTCGGCCGCCTGTGGCACGCCGTCCCGTCGTACCCGACGCTCAGCGAGGTGTGGTTGCGGCTCCTCGAGGCCTACCGGGACAACTGACGGCTGTGGGGTGATGTACCGGCGGCCGACGACACGTCAGGGCAGCGTGAAGCCGAGCGCCTCGGCCGCCGCCTCCGGCGCCGGTTGTGCCCACAGGGCCGCCACCGCCTCGTTCGTGGACAGGGACCGCAGTTCCGCGCGGTCGAGGTAGAGGGTGCCGTCGAGGTGGTCCGTCTCGTGCTGCACGATACGGGCGGGCCACCCGCCGACGACCTCGTCCAGCGCCCGGCCGTGCTCGTCCTCGCCGCGCAGCCGCACCTCGGCGTGCCGGGCCACCACGGCCTGCCAGCCCGGCACGCTCAGGCAGCCCTCGAAGAACGCGGCACGCGCGTCACCGGCGGGCTCGTACGACGGGTTGACCAGGACCCGGAACGGCTGCGGCACCCGGCCACGGACCAGCGCCACGTCCTCGGGCACCGGAGCCGGGTCCTCGACGACCGCGATCCGCAACGGGATGCCGACCTGGGGGGCGGCGAGGCCGACGCCGGGCGCCGCGTGCATGGTGAGGCGCAGGGCCTCGACGAAACGGGCCAGCAGGGCGGGGGAGAGCTGGCCCTCGTAGGGCTCACCGCCGCGCCGCAGGACCGGCTGACCGGCCGTGACGATGGGCAAGGGTCCGCCGGCGGCGAGGAGTTCCTCGACCCGCTCGGCGACGGACGCGCGTTCGCTGGGAGGTGCCATCGCGTCAGAATGCCATGTCCACCTGCCCCGTCGTGCGGCACAGCTCACCAACACCCCGGGGGACCAGGTGCCCTTCCGGCCCGACCAATGGACCGACACCCTGGCCGCCCTCGTCGCCGTCGACGTCGTCCTGGGCGAGATCGCGCACCGCGGGGGGCGCCGCACGCCCGCGAACGCGGCCGACGGCGCGGCGAAGGGCGCGGCCGAGGCGAAGCGACGCCCCGGAACGTGCCGGGGGGCCCGGACGCGCCGACGCCCCGTAACGCGCCTAGGGCCCGGTTCCGCCGGGGAACCGGGCCCGCCCGCACCGCTCACTCCCGGGGGAAGTCACCCGCGAGCGCCGAGGCGATCCGCAGGTGCGGTTCCGCCTCGTCGTGCCGCGCCTGCCGCTGGAGCGTGCGGCCCAGCATCAGCCGGGCGTAGTGCTCCACCGGGTCGCGCTCCACGATGAGCCGCAGCTCGGCCTCCGCTCGGTGCAGCTGGGCCGAGTGGTAGTAGGCGCGGGCCAGCAGCAGCCGGGGTCCGGTCTGCTCCGGCACCTCCTCGACCAGCCGGGCCAGCACGCGCGCCGCGCCCGCGTAGTCCTTCGCGTCGAAGAACAGTCGCGCGCGCTCCCAGCGCTCGGCGGTGCTGCCGTGGTCGTAGTACGTGGTCGTGCTCTGCGTCTCCACTCGTGACCTCCTTCGACGGCTCCAACCGAAGGGGGTTGTTCAATATTCCACTAATGCTTCACCCCCGCTGCTCCCCTCCGCCGCTGCTTCGCTCCGCTCTGCCTCACGGGTGCGGCGCGACCCCTTCGTCGACGGGCAGCGGCAGCGGCCGGTCCGCCTCCGCCGGCCTGGCGGGACCGCGTGCCGCGCGGCGGCCGCGCGGGGCCCCGGGGCCCAGCCGGCGCAGCGCGAGGTGCAGGACCGGGATCAGCACGCAGGTGACCGCGGCGCTCTGCCACAGCAGTGCGTCCAGCCGGCCGGCCGCCAGATAGGCCCCCGCGGCGACCGCGGCCAGGGCGCACACGCCACGGTCCACGATGCTCTCCACCGACAGCAGCGTGGCACGCGGCGCGTCCGCCGGGACGGCGTCGTTGACGAGCTTGCGCTGCACGGGATAGACGAACCCGGTGAGCGCCGCGAACGCGCACAGCAGCGCCACCACCAGCCAGGGTCCGCCGAGCGCGGTGGCCGCGAGCGCGGCGGCCAGCGCCACGCTCAGCAGGGACACCCAGGCGGCCGGTGACACCCGGCGGCTCAGCCACTGCGGGCGGGCCGACGCCACCGCCTCGGCCACCGTCATGGCCGCGAGCACACCGCCGTGCGCGCTCTCCTTGATCCCGTGTTCCAGGAGCACCGGCTGGAACAGGTTGACCTGGCAGATGCGCGAGAGCGTGAACACCGCCACGCCCTGCACCATGAGCAGCGGCAGCCACGGCGACGCACGCAGGGCACGCACCGCGGCGCCGGTGTCCCGCAGCAGGGTGCCGGTGCGCCGTCCGAGCCCGTCCGCGCGGGTGGCCCCGCCGCGCGGCGCGAGCCGCGGCAGCGCCAGTGCGCAGCCCAGGGACCCGGCCGCGCTCGCCGCGCTGAGCACGTACGGGCTCTGCGGGGCCAGCGCCATCAGCGGGCCGACCAGCGGCCAGCAGACCACCTTGGCGGCCAGCCCGAGGGACCGCGCCGTGCCCTCCGCCCTCAGGTAGTGGGCGTCGGCGCCCTCGGCGCGCAGACCGTCGTACAGATAGGCGCTCGCCGCGCCGGACGTGAGGGAGCGGCCGGCCGCGATGGCGAGGAAGTGCAGCAGGAAGCCGGTGTACGAGGGGGCCAGCACCGGCGCCATGTTCGCCGCCGTCATGACGACCGCGCCCGCGCGCAGGCAGTTGCGGGCGCCGATGCGGTCGGCGACGACACCCGTAGGGATCTCGAACAGGCAGAACGCGATGTAGTAGATGCTCTGGATGCCGAAGATCTGGCCGTCGGACAGACCGGCGTCGCGCTGGTAGGCGTAGAAGACGGGCATCCACCACAGCAGGTTGAACAGCAGCTGGAACCCGTTGTTGAGACGGATGATGCGCCGGGCGACCGGTGAGGCGACCGGTCGCGCACGCCGTCGCCACGGGGTGGCCATACGGCGGCTCACCGGGCGTAGGGGCGGATCTGGACCAGGTGGAACGCCCCCTGGTCCGTCATCAGCCACTCGACGTCCAGCGCCTGGTCGGTGTCGTCCACGCTGAAGTGGGACTGCAGCAGCCGCCCGGTGAGGGCGAGCCGGGCGAGCGCCAGGCGGGTCCGCGACGGCAGGTCCTCGCCCGTGGATCCGACGTCCACCGTACGGCCGCCCCCCTCCACGGTGTTGTACAGGTACTGCTGCGGCAGGACGGTGCCGTCCACCACCCGCTCCGGGGAGCCGGGGGTGCAGTTGACGTACACGTTGCGGAAGTCCTCCCGGCGGGTCGGGTCACACGTCACCAGCACACCGCCGAGGGCGGCGGGCACGTACTCCTGGACGATCACTCCCATGTAGGTGTCGTCCAGGGAGATGCCGGCCTGGTGCCGCAGCCGCACGCTGCGCGGCGACAGCAGCGAGGCCCACACCTGCCGTACGGCGTCCAGCAGTTGCTCCGCCCCGCGCACCGTGGTCACCGAGTCGTAGATCCCGGCCGCGGAGAAGCCGGGCAGGTCCTCGGCGTTGGAGGAGGAACGCGCCACCATGCGGCGGCCGTCCGCCAGGAGCTCCGGCACCGCGCCGGTGATCGCCCGGCTCACCTCGTCCGGCATCGGCGTGCAGCGCACGAGGTGCTGGAGGTTCAGGCACAGCGGGTCGACGAGGTCGAACGCCTCCAGCTCCAGGGCCATCTTCAGCTTGCCGATGCCCTGCTGGAGCGTGGGGGAGGAGGTCAGGAACAGGTGGTGGAGGTGGAACGGCAGCGCCACGCCACGGGGCGCGCGGACCGTCGTGGCCACGTACGCGGACGCAGTGGCGCGCAACTCCTCGGCAGGAGCGCCCGGTTCGCCGAGACGGGCGCCGAGGTGGCCGAGCAGATGGGAGCGCGGCGGGCGCGGCCGGGCGTAGAACGTCGTCAGGTCGGCGGTCCTGCTGTCCAGGACGTGGTGCAGTTCCCCGAGGTTGGCCGCCTTCGTGCCGTAGCTGTCGCGGTCGGTGCGCCGCAGCCGGTCCAGGGCCAGCACCGGGGCCTGCCGGAGCAGCGGTGTCCCGATCCGGATGCGCTGCTGGTGCCAGGCGGGCCGGGTCAGGGCCGGCCTGCCGGGCAGCGGCTCCAGGGTGATGGAGTCCTCCCGCACCCGGTAGCGCACCCAGGCACCGTCCAGGCCGTCGCGCCGGACCAGGGTGTCGAGGTCGCGGACGACGGCGTTCGGGATGCCCCAGCCCGAGGCCAGCACGTTGGTGTGCGAAAGCGGCGTGATGGGAGCGGTGTTGATGAACCCGGCCACCCGGGGCACGTCGTCGGGCAGGCGCGGCATCGCGACGATGTCCGACCAGCCGAGGTCCGCGGCTGCTGCCTCGTACTCGGCGGTGGTGCGGAAGTGGCGCAGCCGGCCCTCGGCCTCGCCGGGGTTGAGGCAGGTGCGGGTCCGGTTGCCGAACAGCTCGTGGCTGAGGATGCGCGGGACGCGGGCCTCGCCGATCGAGGCCAGTTCGTGTTCCTGGCCGTGGTTGGCGGGCTTGAGCAGCAGCGGCAGCCGTCCGTCGACCCGCTCGCGCACATAGCAGTAGAACTCCTCCAGCAGAGGGCCCTGCATGGTGTCCGCCTCGGTGGTCTCCAGCACCAGGAAGGGACGCTCGGTGCCGTCCGGGTCCTGCTCGGCGTGGAGCGACAGCACCCCCAGAAGGAAGCGGCGTTCGGGGTCCATGTACACGGACGCGTTGAACGCGTCCAGGTCCGCGTCGAGTTCGGCCATCGTCATGCCGAGGACGCGGGTGGCGATGTAGTCGACGTGGAAGGGGTGCACCCGCGTGTCCAGCAGGTGCCAGGTGCGCTCGGCCCGGTCCACCACGACCTTCAGGTACGGGTGTCCGGCGAGCACGCCGGACAGCGTCCGGAACAGGGGCAGCGACAGGTTGGCGCCGACGACGGTGCGGTCGCCCGCCGCCTCGGGCACGCCTGCCTCGTCCAGGGCGAGGGTCATG
This sequence comes from Streptomyces sp. IBSBF 3136, assembly GCF_036815105.1. Lineage (NCBI taxonomy): Bacteria > Bacillati > Actinomycetota > Actinomycetes > Kitasatosporales > Streptomycetaceae > Streptomyces > Streptomyces sp. IBSBF 3136. Next base: position 11,076 of record NZ_JAJSZC010000125.1, on the reverse strand, counting down.
CCCGCACCCCCTCGCCGAGGTACGTCGGCAGGATGCGCGGGAGCGCGTCCAGCAGGGCGGTGAATTCGCGGATCACGGTCTGCGGCCGGTCGGCGGACATCAGGCACAGCCCCGCCATGGTGTTGGCGCCCGCGGCCGGGTCGTAGACCGGCACCGGTGTGCCGTCCGGCAGCGAACTCTCCCGGACGACGGACAGGGTGCGGTCCGCGCCGGCCGGTACGGAGCGCAGCACCGACGCCGAGTCCCACAGGTGCCGGTGGCGCCAGGGGGCGCCGGCGCCGTCCACGGCGAGCACGACGAGGGAGCCGGCCGCGCCCTCGGCGTCCGCGGACGTCAGCGCCCGCGACGGCCAGCCGGTCGCGCGGCCCAGCAGCTGGTCGGTGAACATCCCGATCAGGTCGAGGCCGAAGACCTCCTCGATCTGCGGCACCGTCATCGCGCCGCCGAAGCGTGCCGCCGTCTCGATGACCCACATGCGGCCGTCCGTCCCGAGCTTGATCTCCGTGTGGGTGCCGCAGTTCTCGAGACCCAGCGCCTCCACCGCGCGCCGGGCCAGCTCGACGATCCGGTCCTGCGCCCGCGCGCCGACGGCGGCCGGGGTGATGCCGGCCCGCTCGGTGAACGGCGCCACCGTCGGCATCCGGCCGCTCAGGCACACCGGCCGGAAGACACCGTCCACCACCGCGCCCTCGACGCTGACGTAGTCGCCCCAGCCCGCGCCGTCGAACCACTCCTCGGCGCAGCCGGTGACGATCTCCTCCACGACGAAGTCCTCACCGGCGCCCCCGACGTGGAGCTCCGCGTACCCGAGGCGCGCCGACTCGGTCATCACCGTGTGCGACCGCTCCCAGGCGTCCCGCACGTCCGCGGGCCCCTCGATGATCCGGTGCGCGGTCGAGCCCGCGCTCCAGGCCGCCTTGAGCAGCAACGGACAGGTCAACTCGACCGTGGCGGCCGCCAGTTGCTCCGCCGTCGCGACGGCGCGGAAGCGGGGCTGCGGGATGCCGTGGCGCTCCCACGCGGCGCGCATCAGGCGCTTGTCGCGGGCGAGTGCCGCGGCCGGCCCGGCACCCCGTAACCCGAGCTGCCGGGCAGCCTCGGCGACCGCGACCACCGCGTACTCCGAGAAGGTGATGACGGCGTCCGCGCCGACCTCGCGGGCCCGGGAGGCGATGAGTTCGACCAGGTCGTGCTCGTCCGCGTCCCCGCGGGCGAGGACCGACGCGCACAGCTGTGCCGGGTCCGCCGCCATGTCGGCGGGCAGGTCGCTGAGTGCCAGCAGGTGCACGGTCGACCTCGCGGCCACCCGAGGCAGGGCGTACCCCACCGGGGGACCTCCCTTGGCATGCACGTACAGCACCTTCGTCACGGAATCCCATCTCCTTCGTCGTCCGGTCCGGTGGCTCCTCGCGCGATGGCGAGGTTCCGTTTCCAGCGAAGCAGCCCGGCTGCCCGCTCCCGGGCGGGCGAAGCACCGGACTCTCAGGCAAATGCCTGACTGCTGGGGGCGGTTGAGGTCGGCGGAGTTCGGCATGCCGCACGTGTCGACGGGACACGCATGACGTGTCACCCCAAGTGATTTTGGTGGAACGTCGAAGGAGTCGAGTCGTGGACGAAGCCGATTTCAAGACGCTGCTCGCGCCGCTCCCGGTGTCCTGGTGGGAAGCCGACGGCGGCTCGCGCCTGGTCGAGAGCGGAGGCGGCGCCTTCGCCGACGAACGCACCGCCCGGCGCTTCCTGCGGGCGCTGTGCGCCGAAGCCGGCGGCCCCGCGCCGTTATCCGGCGACGGCCCCTACCGGGCGCGCTTCGAGGGCCGCACGTTCGACGTCAACTGGCCGGCCCGCGAGAGCGGTGCGTCCGCGGGGCGCAGCAGAGGCGTCGCCGTCGAGGTGGCCGGCGCGGTGGCCGGGACCGGACCGTACGCCTCCTTCGCCGACCTGAGCCCGGCGGCGGTCTTCGTCCGTGACACCGACGGCCGCTGTGTCTGGGCGAACCACGCCTACGCCCATCTGTACGGCACCACGCGGGACCGGCTGATCGGCCGGCACCTCGCCGAGATCGACGGGGCCGACGACGCGGCGCGGTTCCTCGCCCTCGACGAACAGGTCCTCACCGGCGGCCACTCGGCGCGGCACACGCTCGTCTTCCGGCACACGGACGGCAGCCGCGGGCACGCGGTCGGCTACCGCTTCCCGGTCCGCTGGGGGACGCGGCGCTGCGTGGCGGGGATCTACGTCGACATCACCGACTACACCCGGGCGCTGGAGCAGCGGCGTCAGGCCGAGGCGGACCTGCGCGCGCTGCGCGACCACAGCGGCCTGGCCTGTCTGCGCCTGTCCGCCGACGGGGTGGTCAGGGACGCGGGCACCGCCGCCGCCGAAGTGCTGCACGTGCGCCTGGGCGACCTGGTCGGTTCGCCCGCGGACACCCTGCTGGCCCGGACCCCCGAGCGCAGGGCGCTGCACCGGGTATGGGACGACCTCATCGCCGGGCGGCGCAGGAGCGCGCGCACCAGCGCGGTGCTCGTCGACGGTGACCGCAGGCGCCGGGCCTGGATCCATCTGAGCGCCGTCCAGCACGCCGCCGAACACCTGCCCGGTGTCTGGGCGGTGATCACCCGGCTCGGTCTGAGCCACGAGGCGCACCCGCCGTTGACGCCCGCCCAGGTGCGGATACTCGCCCTGCTGGCCGCCGGGCACAGCAACGCCGACGTCGCCGGGACCCTGCGCCTCTCCCGGCAGACGGTCGACTACCACCTCAGCCGTCTGCGGCGCCTCCTGGGGGTCGGGACCCGGCCGGCACTGGTGGCCCGTGCCTACGCGCTGGGCATCCTCTCCCCGCACGCCTGGCCACCGCGCTCCACCACGGCGGCGCACCCGCTCAGCCCCGCCTGACCGGCCCACCCCGGACGCACGGAGAGCGTGTCGCGCACAGGGCGGCACGCTCTCGGCGCGGTGCGGCGGGACGGCCGGACGGCCGGCTCAAGCCAGCCCCCCGTTCCCGGCTCAGCGCAGGCGCATGGCCTGGCGGACCGTGGTGAACAGGTCCGTCTGGTTGGTGACGCCGAGGACGCGGTAGGCCCAGGGGCCCTGGGCGGCGATGCGGACCTCGGTGCCGGTGTGCTCCTGGGACCGACCCGGCGTGTTGGTCGAGTAGTTGACCTTCAGCTGCTGGCCCTCGTCGGTGACCAGCGTGGAGGACAGGCCGGGCGGGGTGGCCTCCAGCGGGACGATCTGGCTGGTGTGGCCGTGGTCGGCGGTGGTGACGACCAGGGTGTCCGGGTGCTCGGCCGCGTAGGCGCGGGCGACCTTCACCGCCTTGTCGAAGGCCGCGGTCTCGCCGATCTGGCCGCAGGGGTCGGCGGCGTGGTCCTGCTTGTCGATCGAGGCGCCCTCGATCTGCAGGAAGAAGCCCTGCTTGGAGTGCTTGGCCTTCTGCTTGGCCGCCAGCAGCTGGATGGCCTTCGTGGCGGAGTCGGCGAGGCTGGGGGTGTCGGCCGGGCGGTTCGGGTTGGACGTGACGCACCGCTGCGGGTCCGTGCCGCCGACAGCGGCCGCCTTGCCGGTCCACTCGGTGGCGACGTTGCCCTTGGCGAAGAGGCCGAGGACCGGCCTGCCCGACTTGGCCGCCTTCATCGAGGCGTTGTCGGTGACGACCTGGTAACCCAGCTTCCGCGCCTGCTGGGTGACGGTCAGGCCCTTGTACCTGCCGTCGGTGACGGCCTGGTCGAAGCGCTGCCTGCCACCGCCGAAGAGGACGTCGACCTTGTGGTTGACCTCCTGCTCGGCGATCGAGCCGGGGCCGCCGGCGGCGATCGTGTCGGCGGGGCACTTGGCCATGTCGGCCGGGCCCTGGCAGGAGCGGTCGGTGGCGTGCGAGGCGAGCACGGCCGGGGTGGCGTCGGTGAGTTCGGCGGTGGTGACGTCGCCGGTGGCGTAACCGCTCTTCCGGGCCAGCTCCAGGAGGGTCTTCACCGGCTTGTCGGTGCCGGGGGTCTTGGAGATGCGGCCGTTGACGGTCTTCACGCCGGTGGCCCAGCCGGTGCCGCTCGCGGCGGAGTCGGTGACGTAGTCCGGGGTGCCGTCGGCGTGGACCGCGTAGGTGGTGTACGCGCCGGTGAGCGGGAACTTGTCCATGTTCAGACGGCCGTTGGCGCCCACGGTGTAGTCGCGGGCGAGCGTGATCTCCGAGTCGCCCATGCCGTCACCGATGAGCAGGATGACGTTCTTCGCCTTCCCGTCCTGGATCGCGCTGCGCGCCTGCTCCTTGCCGGTGGAGGCGCCGGCGACGGTCGTGACCGCGACGGCGGCCGTCGTCGCGGCGACGAGCGCGGTCGCGACCGTGAGGTGGCGGCGGGTGGGTCTGTGCATGGTGACTCCTTGAAGCGTCCGATGACCGGATGCGTGGACCAACGGACGTAAGATCACCATGGATTGGCAAAGACCTGGTTAACGGGCGGTCGTGTGCGCGCATCAAGGTCATGACGCGCGGCTCCCGCTGACGTCGGGCGGTACGAGGGCCCCGGCGGCCGCTCCGCGATCAGGCGCTCGGGACGCCCGCGCCTTCCTCCGCCGGCTCGGTGAGGGCGGCGGAGTCGGTGAGGCCGAGGCGGAGGTGCTCGACGTGGTAGATGGCCTGGTCGATGAGTGCCGCGACGTGGTTGTCGTAGAGGGAGTACACGATCGAACGGCCCTTGCGGGTGCCGACGACGAGGCCGAGGTTGCGCAGCAGGCGCAACTGGTGGGAGCAGGCCGACTGTTCCATGCCTACCTCGGCGGCCAGCTCGGTCGCGGGCAGGGAGCCTTCGCGCAGCCGGGCGAGGATCAGCAGCCGCGAGGGGGTCGCCAGCGCCTGGAGGGTGGTCGCCACCTTGGCGGCGCTGGCCGCGTCCAGGCTCCTGCGCGGGACGCGTCCTGACGGCTGTGCGGCTCCATGACCCATGCGCTCATGGTACGGCACCACCCATGAACACATGAATGACTCTTCATTCATTCCTGTTAGGGTGGTGCGGTCGGACGCTGTTACGCCCACCCCGAAGGACCCCGTGTCGATGTCGTCCACGCTCACCCGTCCGGCGCCGCCCGGCGCGGCGCCCGAGTCGGTCGCCCCCCGCCGCCGCACCCGCATCCTCGCCCTGCCCGAGGCCCGCTGGGCGGCCGCCGCTCTGGTGCTGTTCCTGATCGCTCTGCCCCTGTACCTGTCAGGGGCGCCGGCCTGGACCTGGGGCACGCTGTTCGCGGCCGTCTACGTGACCGGCGGCTGGGAGCCGGGCTGGGCCGGGCTCAAGGCGCTGCGCGAGAAGACTCTCGACGTGGACCTGTTGATGGTGGTCGCCGCGCTCGGGGCGGCAGCGATCGGACAGGTCCTGGACGGCGCGCTGCTGATCGTCATCTTCGCCACCTCGGGGGCGCTGGAGGCGATCGCCACCGCCCGCACCGCCGACTCCGTGCGCGGCCTGCTCGACCTGGCCCCCGCCACGGCCACACGCGTCGCCGACGACGGCACCGAGGAGACGGTGCCGAGCGAACGGCTCGCGGTGGGCGAGATCATCCTGGTGCGGCCCGGTGAACGCATCGGCGCGGACGGCCGGGTGCTGGACGGGGCCGGTGAGGTGGACCAGGCCACGATCACCGGCGAGCCGCTGCCGGTCGCGAAGGCGGCCGGGGACGAGGTGTTCGCCGGCACCCTCAACGGCACCGGCGCGCTGCGGGTGAAGGTCGAGCGCGACCCCGCCGACTCGGTGATCGCCCGGATCGTGGCCATGGTCGAGGAGGCATCCGGGACCAAGGCGCCGACCCAGCTGTTCATCGAGAAGGTCGAGCAGCGCTACTCGCTCGGCATGGTCGCGGCCACGGTGGCGCTCTTCGTGCTTCCGCTGCTGCTCGGCGCCGATCTGCGGTCCACCCTGCTCCGCGCGATGACGTTCATGATCGTCGCCTCACCGTGCGCCGTCGTGCTGGCCACCATGCCGCCGCTGCTGTCCGCCATCGCCAACGCCGGCCGCCACGGCGTACTGGTCAAGTCGGCCGTGGTCATGGAACGCCTCGGGCAGGTCGACGCCGTGGCGCTGGACAAGACGGGCACCCTGACCGAGGGCACGCCCAGGGTCACGGACGTCCGGGTGCCGGCCGGCTCCGGCCTGACGGAGACCGAGGTGCTGCGGCTGGCGGCTGCGGCCGAACACCCCAGCGAGCACCCGCTGGCACGGGCGATCGTGGACGCCGCCCGCGACCGCGGTCTGGACATCCCCCTCGTCCGGGACTTCGGTTCCGCACCCGGAACCGGCGTCAGCGCCACCGTCGAAGGCAGGACCGTCGCGGTCGGCAGCCCGGCCCGGCTGCCGGACGGCCGCACGGGCGGTCCCGCCGAGGAAGAGACGGCGGCCCTGGAAGTGGTGGCGGCCCTGGAGGAAGAGGGCCGTACCGCCGTGCTGGTCACCGTCGACGGCCGGCCGGCCGGGGTCCTCGGCATCGCCGACCGGCTGCGGGCGGAGGCCGCCGCCACCGTCGCGGCCCTCGGCGAGCTGGCGGGCACCGCCCCGGTGCTGGTCACCGGCGACAACCCGCGCGCGGCGGCCCGGCTCGCCCGCGAGGCGGGGATCGACGACGTCCGCGCGGGGCTGCTGCCGCAGGACAAGGTGGCCGCGGTGCGGGAGATGGAGCGGGCGGGACGGAAGGTGCTGGTGGTCGGTGACGGCGTCAACGACGCCCCCGCGCTGGCCGCCGCCCACACCGGCATCGCCATGGGCCGGGCCGGCTCCGACCTGGCGCTGGAGACCGCCGACGCGGTCGTGGTCCGCGACGAGCTGGCGACCGTCCCCGCCGTCGTCCGCCTCTCCCGGCGGGCCCGCCGCCTGGTCGTGCAGAACCTGGTCGTCGCCGCGGTGTTCATCACCGGCCTGGTGATCTGGGACCTGGCCGGGACCCTGCCCCTGCCGCTGGGTGTCGCGGGCCACGAAGGCTCGACCGTGATCGTCGGCCTCAACGGCCTGCGCCTGCTCGCCGAGGGCGCCTGGTGCCGTGCCGGGGCCGGGGCGGCCCGGTGAGCCGCCGCGACCGCGGGTCCCGCCGTGCCGCGTCCGCCGCACCGGCACCCTGCGCCGTCACCGTGTGCCGCGGCTGCTGCTGCGGCACGGAGAAGATCCCGGGCGTGGACCACGCCGCCCAGCTCGCCCTGCTGAGGCAGGCGCTGGCCGGCACCGCGCAGGTCCGGGTGACCGGCTGCCTGGACGCCTGCGAACAGGCCAATGTGATCGTGGTGCAGCCCTCCGCGGCCGGACGGGCCGCCGGCGGCCGGCCCGTGTGGCTCGGCCTGGTCCACGACACCGACGCGCTGCGGGACGTAGCCGCGTGGATCACCGCCGGCGGTCCCGGACTGGCGGACCCGCCCGGCGTGCTCGACCTGTACGCGTTCACCCCGTCCCGGCGCGTCCGCCAGGCCGTGGAGGACTGATCCCGCCACCGGGTGCGGGCGGCCCGCCCCCGGGCGACGAGGTCAGACGCGGACGCCGAACATGAACGGTCCGCCGATGGTGTCCATCGACTCGTAGCGGACGACCGTGCCGGTGCGAGGGGCGTGCAGCACCTGGCCGTTGCCGGCGTAGAGGCCCACGTGGTGCAGGTCGTTGAAGAAGAAGACCAGGTCGCCGACCTGGAGCTGGCTGCGCGTGAGGCGGGTCCCGATGCCCGACTGCGCCTCGGAGGTGCGGGGTATGGAGACGCCGGCCTGGGCGTACGCCCAGGAGGTCAGGCCCGAGCAGTCGAAGGAGGACGGGCCGGTGGCGCCGTAGACGTACGGCTTGCCTATCTGGCTCTGGGCGGCCGAGAACGCGGCGCCGGCCCGGCCGGAGGCGGGCGGGGCGTCCTTGAGGTCCACGCGCTCGGTGGAGGAGCGGTCGGCGCGCTGCTGCTCGGCGTCGAGGGCCGCCTTCTCCTTGGCGGTCAGGGTGTTGAGGAGCTTCTGCGCCTCGGCGAGCTTGCCCTGGACCTCCTCTTTCTTCTCACCCAGCTCGGTGCGGGTGGCGGCCAGGTCCTTGAGCTTCTCGGTGGCCTCGGCGCGCTCCTGGGCGAGTTCGCGCTGCTTGTCCTGGATCTTCTCCAGCGCCTCGACCTGCTGGCCGCTCAACTGGTCGAGCGTGGACGCCTTGTCGAGGAAGTCGTCGGGGTCCGAGGACAGGAACAGCTGCACCGAGGCGTCGATGCCGCCCGAGCGGTACTGGGCGGTCGCCAGCGAACCCAGGCCCTCGCGCAGCTTGTTCAGCTCCTGCTGGCCGCGGGCGACGCTGTCCTGGATCGCGGAGATCTCCTTCTGGAGCTTCTGCTGCTTCTCCTTGGCCCCGTTGTACTTCTCGGTGGCCTGCTCCGCCTGCTCGTAGAGCTTGTCGACCTTCGCCTTGACCTCGTCCTTGCCGAGCTTCTCGCCCGGCGCGGCGTCGGCGGCGTTCGCGCTGAGCGCGACGGCAGCGGCGGCTGCGGTGGTCAGCACGGTGACACGCGTGCGGCTCGGCTGCTTGGGTCGACGATGGGACGCCACAGGGGCGAGCTCCTTGCTCCTTCAGCCGCCTGTCCAACGCGTCGGTGGGCGGTGCCCCTCCACCGTCACTCCCGTTGAGTGATCACCCGAGCGAGGGGTTGGATCAAGACCTTAATGACTTTCTTACGTTTGGATCAAATGTTTGCATGGAAGAACTCGCTCGTTCTGTGCCGGCTTGCTCGCCGACCGGTGTTCGCTCATGACGATCTGACGCCGCTTCGTGCTCGTTCACGAGGCGGCTGCTGACTTCCCGTCAGGCTCAGCGCACCCGTCCCCGTGCCTTCAGCGGCACCGGTGGCAGCTCGGGGGCGCGCAGCGGGGCGCCGTCGTAGCCCTTCACCTCGCCGAAGCGGGACCCCGTCATCCAGTCCTCGCGGGCCTGCTCGATGTCCTGCTGGGTACGTCCGACGAAGTTCCACCACATGATCAGCTCCTCGGCGAACGGCTCACCGCCCAGCAGCATGATCCCGGCGTCCGACTCGGCGCGCAGCGGGAGTTCGGCGCGGCCGCAGCCGAGGTAGAGCATCGAGCCCGGCAGCACCGGCACGCCGTCCACGTGCACCTCGCCGGACATGGCCAGCACGCCGTACTCGAAGTCCGGTTCCAGCGGGAGGCGTACGTCCGTGCCCCGGGTGAGCGCGAGGTCCGCGCCGATGATCGGGGTGAACGTCGTGCCCGGCGAGGACGATCCGTCGAGCTCGCCGAGGATCACCGTGGCCGTGAGGCCCGGCGCGGTGACCGTGGGCAGGTCGGCGTGGTACTCGAACGCGGGCTCGGTGTGGCGGTGCTCGTCGGGCAGCGCCACCCACAGTTGCGCGCCGTGCAGGAAGCGGGCGTGCGGCCGCGGGCTCTCCTCGGAGTGGCTGATCGCCCGGCCCGAGGTCATCAGGCCGAGCTGCCTTGGCCGGATCGTCTGGAGGCTGCCGGTCGAGTCGCGGTGCAGCACCTCGCCCTCGTGCAGCCAGCTGACCGTCTGCAACCCGATGTGCGGATGCGGCGGGACCTGCATGCCGGGCTCGTCGGCGATGTCGTCGGGGCCGTAGTGGTCCACGAAGGCCCAGGCGCCGATCATGCGCCGGCCGAGGTTGGGCAGCAGCCGGCGCACCTCGGTCGACTCGCCGAGCTTGACGTGACGGGGGCTCAGCAGCTCGCGGACGGGCTCGGCTACGACGAATCCGCGGCCGCCGCACACACTCGGCACGGGCGCGCGGTCAAGGTTGCTCATGCCGCCCAACTTAGCGGCAGCCCGTCGTCGTCGCCGAGCGCGCGTACGGGTGTGCTGCGCGGGCCGCCGCGGCCCCGGGGCCCGGACCTGGGGAGAGTGGGGCGACCGGCGGCCCTGTGGGGGCGGACGCGGACACCGTCCGCACCCCGTTCGGCGGATCAGGGCCCCGGGACGCTCGGCGACGGCCGGCTCGTGGTCGGACGCGCGGGGCTGGGGACGGGGGACGGGCTGCCGGTCGTCGGGTTGCCGGTCGTCGGGGTGCCGGTCGTCGGCCGCGGCCGGTGGGCGGGCTCGGCGGGCCGGTCCGGACCACCGCGGACGGCGAGGAACACCAGGGCCGCCGCGGCCGCGAGGGCCAGCAGGCCCACCGCAGTCCGGCGCAGCACCGCAGGGCGCGGGCGGCCGGTGGCGGACGGCGGCCGCAGCGGCCGCAGATCGGCCGGGCCGACGGACAGCGCCCGCGCGGCCAGGGCGGCCCGCAGCCGCTCCTCGACCGGCGCGGGGCCGGTACCGGTGCCGGATGTGCTCATCGCAGGCCCTCCAGACGTCGGCCCAGGGCGTCGATGGCCCGGCTGGCCGTGGACTTGACGGTGCCCCGGGACAGCCCGAGCGTCGCCGCTATCTCGGCCTCGGACAGATGCGACCAGTACCGCAGTAGCAGCACCTCGCGCTGCCGCGCGGTGAGCGTCCGCAGGGCCGCAAGGACCTCCCGGTGGTCCTCGTGGAGCAGGACGTCCTCCTCCGGCGCGGGCGCGTGCTGCTCGGGTTCGGGGGTGTGCGCCCGTACGGTACGGCGCCGCCGAAGCACCGAGCGGGCCGCGTTGACGACACTGGTCCGCAGGTACGCCTCGGGATCCTCCAGCGCGCCGAGCCGGTGGCCGTGGCGGCGGAACAGCGCGGTGAAGGCGTCCTGTACGACGTCCTCGGCCGTGGGCACGTCGTCGACCAGCAGTACCGCGAGGCGGACCAGGGACAGCCGGCGGTGGTGGTACAGCTCCTCGATGCCGGACGGAGACGGGGACGCGGGCGCCGCCCTCAGCGCCTGCCCGGCGGTGCCGTCGCCGCGGCGGGAGTGTGCCGGGCCGGCGGCCGTGCCGAGGCCCACGCGCGCGAGCACGCGGGCGCGCAGGCCACGGGTGCGCAGGGCGCGGCCGAACCGGCGCCACGGTGGGGCGGCGGACTCCGGGGCGGCGGACCGGTCCCAGGGCAGGGCCGCCGGTGGTGTCGCTGTCGTCATGGGTCTCCCGTCCCGTGTGGGGGGGGGCGGGCCCGGGGGGGCCCCCCCCCCCCCCCCCCCCACACAGTGGTTGTGTTAAAC
>NZ_JAJSZC010000124.1:0-33443 GCF_036815105.1 Streptomyces sp. IBSBF 3136 | reverse complement strand
CCCGCAACCCGAGGGCCCCCTGCCCTTGGCCCTCTCCGCCCGCTCCGAGCCGGCCCTGCGCGCCCAGGCACAACGCCTCCTGGACCTCATGAGCACCGAGCCCCCGCCCCGGCGGGACGACCTCGGCCACTCACTCGCCGTCGGCCGGGCCGCCATGCCGCATCGGGCCGTAGTCCCGGCCGCCGACACCGACGAACTCCGGCACGCCCTGCGCGCCCTCGCCGCCGGTGAGTCACATCCCGCGCTCGTCACCGGGACCGCGACCGGCGGGGGACTGGCCTTCCTCTTCACCGGGCAGGGCAGCCAGCGGCACGCCATGGGCCGGCACCTCTACCACGCCTACCCCCGGTTCGCCGAGGCGCTCGACGAGGCCATCGGCTACCTCGACCTTCAGATCGAACGGTCCCTCTGGGACGTGCTGTTCACCGACGACGATCCCGAGACGGCACAGCTCCTCGACCAGACCAAGTACGCCCAGCCCGCGCTGTTCGCCCTGGAGACCGCCCTGTTCCGGCTGGTCGAGTCCTGGGGACTGCGCCCGGACTTCGTCGCCGGGCACTCGGTGGGCGAACTCACCGCGGCCCACGTCGCCGGAGTGCTCAGCCTCCCCGACGCGGCCATGCTGGTGGCCGCCCGCGGCCGGCTGATGCAGGAACTCCCGCGAACCGGCGCCATGGTGGCGGTCGCGGCACCCGCCGACGAGGTCACCGCGCTGCTGCGCGAGGTACCCGACGTCGACATCGCCGCGGTCAACGGCCCGGAAGCGGTCGTCATCTCCGGCGACGAGACCGCCACCCTCCAGACCGCCGCCGCGCTCGCCGCCCGCGGCCACCGGACCAAGCGCCTGCGGGTCAGCCACGCCTTCCACTCGGCGCTCATGGACCCCATGCTCGCCGAGTTCCGTCGCATCGCCCAGGTCATGACCTACGCCGAGCCCACCGTCCCCGTCGTCTCCAACGTGACAGGCGGCCTGCTCGCCGCGGACCGGCTCCGATCACCCGAGTACTGGGTCGAACACGTACGGCGGCCCGTACGGTTCGCCGACGGCATCGCCTTCCTGGAGGCGGCCGGCGTCACCACGTTCCTCGAACTCGGCCCCGACGCCGTTCTCACCGCGATGGCGCGCGACTGCGTCGACGACACCGCCGGCCACGTGTTCGCCCCCGCGATGCGCCGCGACCACGACGAGCCCACCGGCGTCCTGTCGGCGGTCGCCCTGGCCCACGTACACGGCGCGCGGGTCACCTGGGACGCCTGCTATCCGGACGCCCGGCGGATCGAACTGCCCACGTACGCGTTCCAGCGGCAGCGGTACTGGCTCGCCGCCGCCAAGACGGCGGGCGACGCGCGGGGCGTCGGGCAACAGCCCGTCGAACACCCGCTCGTCGGCGCGATGCTGACCCTGGCGGCCGGCGACGGCGTACTGCTCAGCGGCCGGCTCTCCCCCCGCGTCCAGCCGTGGCTCGCCGACCACGTCATCGCCGGCAGCACCCTGCTGCCCGGCACCGCGTTCGTCGAGCTCGCCCTGCTCGCCGCGGACCAGGTCGGCTGCGACACCGTCGAGGTGCTCGACCTGGAAGCCCCGTTGGCGCTGCCGGACGACCGCGGCACCGCCCTGCAGATCGTGGTGGGCGAGGCCGACCCGGCGGGCCGGCGCACAGTGGAGTTCTACGCCCGCCGCGAGGACAGCACCGCCGAGGACGACTGGACGCGCCACGCCGGCGGCGTCCTCGCCCGCGCCACCACCGCCGCCACCACGGCACCGGCGGCGTGGCCCCCGCCCGGCGCCGAGCCGGTCGACGTCTCCGACTTCTACGAACGGCTCACCCGCGAGGGGTACGGGTACGGGCCCGCCTTCCAGGGCCTGCGCGCCCTGTGGCGCACCGACCAAGAGGTGTACGCCGAGGTCGCCCTCCCGGCGGGCCACGGCGAGGGCGCCTACGGCCTGCACCCGGCCCTGCTGGACGCGTCCCTGCACGCGCTCGGCCACGCCCTGCCACAGCCGGACGGCCAGGTGACCCTGCCCTTCACCTGGCACGGCGTCTCCCTGCACGCCACCGGCGCGCACCGCGTCCGCGTACGCATCACCGCCACCGGCCCCGACACCGTGGGCATCGAACTCCGCGACGCCACGGGCGCACCGGTGGCGTCGGTGGCCTCCCTGGTCGTCAGGTCCGTCGACGCCGACCGGATCGGCGGCACCGGCACCAGGGGCGCACTCCTCCGCGTCGACTGGACGCGACTGCCGCTCCCCGCACCCACCGGGCAGCTCAGCTGGGCCGTCCTCGGGGCCGACCCGCACGGCCTTGGACAGGCCCTCGGGGCCCGGCCGGCGGCCGACCTCGCCGAGACGGCGGGCGCCGACCTGGTGGTGGCCACCCTCCGGCCGAGCGCCGGGGTCGCGCCGCTGGACGCGGCTCGCGAAACCGCCGGGCAGGCGCTGCGCACGGCGCAGGACTTCCTGGCCGACGAGCGACTGGACGCCGCCCGACTCGTTGTCGTCACCGACGACGCCGTACCGGCGCTGTGGACGCGGACGCCCGACGCCAGGGCCCTGGCCACGGCATCCGCGTGGGGGCTGCTGCGCGCGGCACAGGCGGAGCATCCGGGCCGGTTGATCCTGGTCGACGTGGGCGCGGGTGCGGGCGCGGGCGTGCAGGCGGGGCCGGCCGGCGCGGCCGGGGCGGCCGGGCCGGGGGAGGGCCCGGCATTCGTACTGCCCGCTGCCGTGGCCTGCGGGGAGCCCGAGCTGGCCGTGCGCGACGGGCGGCTGCTCGCCCCCCGCCTGGTCCGCGGCGGCCGCCCGGCCGACACGTCCGAGGCGGCCGGATGGCCCGACCACGGCACCGTGCTCATCACCGGTGGCACCGGCGGGCTCGGCGCGCTGGTGGCCCGCCACCTCGTCACCGAACACAACGTACGACGGCTGCTCCTGATCGGCCGGCGCGGCGTCGACGCACCCGGCGCCGGGAGACTGCGCGACGAGCTCACCGAGGCGGGTGCCACCGTCACCCTCGCCGCCTGTGACGTCGCCGACCGCGCCGCACTGGCCGCCGTACTCGACGCCGTGCCCGAGGCACATCCCCTCACCGCCGTCGTGCACGCGGCCGGCATCGTCGACGACGGCACCTTCGAGGACCTGACCCCCGACCGCATCGGCACCGTCCTCGCCCCCAAGGCCGACGGCGCCTGGCACCTGCACGAGCTGACCCGCGACCTGCCGCTGCGCGCCTTCGTCATGTTCTCCTCGGCGGCAGGCTTCCTCGACGGAGCGGGCCAGGCCAACTACGCGGCGGCCAACACCTTCCTCGACGCGCTCGCCGAGCACCGACGGCGGTCCGGGCTCCCGGCCACCTCCATCGGCTGGGGGCTGTGGCCCCGTGAACACGGCATGGGCGCGGGCCTGTCCGACGTGGCCGTACACCGCGTGACCCGACTGGGCCTGCGCGAACTCTCTGTCGCCGAGAACCTCGCCATGCTGGACGCGGCGGTGCGCTCCGGCGAGGTGTTCACCGCACCCCTCTGGTTCGACGCGCACGCCCTGCGGGGCAGGCCGGGAGGCATACCGCCGCTGCTGCGCTCCCTGGTCCGGGCACCCGCCCGCCGAACGGCCGGCACGGGCGGCGCCGACCCGGCCGGTACCGCATCACTGGGACAGCGCCTCGCCGAACTCTCCGCCGAACAGCGACGGGACCACCTTCTGGACCTCGTCCGCGGTCAGGTCGCCGCCGTACTCGGCCACTCGGGCGCGGAAGCGATCGACGCCGAACGGGCCTTCAACGACCTCGGCTTCGACTCACTGGCCGCCGTCGAACTGCGCAACTCCCTGAACACGGCCGCCGGTCTGCGCCTGTCCGCCACCCTCGTCTTCGACTACCCGACCCCCCTCGCCCTGGCCACCCACCTCGAAGACCGCCTGCTCCACGGCCGACCGAAGCGCACGAGCACCGCACCCGCCGCGCGCGGGGTGTCCGACGAGCCCATAGCCATCGTCGGCATGGCCTGCCGCTACCCGGGCGGCGTGTCCTCGCCCGAAGACCTCTGGCGACTCGTCGCGGACGGCCGCGACGCGATCGCCGAGTTCCCCGGCGACCGTGGCTGGGACATCGCCGAACTGTACGACCCCGAGCCGGGCACGCCCGGCAGGACCTCCACCAAGGAGGGCGGATTCCTCTACGAGGCGGCCCAGTTCGACCCGGACTTCTTCGGCATCAGCCCGCGCGAGGCCGTCGCCATGGACCCGCAGCAGAGGCTCATGCTGGAGGCGTCCTGGGAAGCCTTCGAACGGGCCGGCATCGACCCCCGTTCGGTCCACGGCTCCCGCACCGGCGTCTTCGCCGGCGTCATGTACCACGACTGGGCGACCCGCCCCGGCGAGATCCCGGAGGAGTACGCCGGCTATCTCGGCAACGGCGGCCACACCGCCGTGGTGTCCGGCCGCGTGGCGTACACGTTCGGCCTTGAGGGTCCGGCGGTCACCGTGGACACGGCCTGCTCGTCGTCGCTGGTGGCCCTGCATCTGGCGGCCCAGGCCCTGCGCAACGGCGAGTGCACGCTCGCGCTCGCGGGCGGCGTCACCGTGATGTCCACGCCGGACACCTTCGTCGACATGAACCGGCAGGGCGGCCTGTCCGCGGACGGCCGGTGCAAGTCCTTCGCGGACGCGGCCGACGGCACCGGCTGGGGCGAGGGCGTGGGAGTGCTGCTGGTGGAGCGCTTGTCGGACGCGCGTCGCCTGGGCCATCCGGTGCTGGCGGTCGTGCGCGGCTCGGCGGTGAACCAGGACGGTGCGTCGAACGGTCTGACGGCGCCGAACGGGCCTTCGCAGGAGAGGGTGATCGGGCAGGCGTTGGCGGTTGCCGGGTTGTCGGCTGTGGATGTGGATGTGGTGGAGGGGCACGGGACGGGGACTGTTCTGGGTGATCCCATCGAGGCGCAGGCGTTGTTGGCGACGTATGGGCAGGACCGGCCGGAGGGTCGGCCGTTGTGGTTGGGGTCGATCAAGTCGAACATCGGTCATACGCAGGCTGCTGCGGGCGTGGCCGGGATCATGAAGATGGTGCTGGCGATGCGGCATGGTGTGTTGCCGCGGACGTTGCACGTGGACGAGCCGTCGGCACAGGTGGACTGGTCGGTGGGTGCGGTGGAGTTGCTGGCCGAGACCCGGGAGTGGGTGGCGGTTGAGGGGCGTCCGCGTCGGGCGGCGGTGTCGTCGTTCGGGATCAGCGGGACCAACGCCCATGTGATCGTCGAGGAGCCACCGGTCGTCGAGCCTGTGTCCGCGCCGGTCCCGGATGATGTGCGGCCGGTCGCTTTGGTGGTGTCGGGGAAGACGCCCGAGGCGGTGACGGCCTACGCCGATCAGCTCAGGTCGTATCTCGCCGGGCACGAGTCGCTGCGTCCGGTGGATGTGGCGTGGACGCTGGCGGGTCGTGCGCGGTTCGAGCACCGGGCCGTGGTGGTCGGGTCGGAGCGTGAGGAGTTGCTGCGGGGGCTGAGTGATGTCGGTGTGCTGCCCAGGGTGGCGGGCAAGTTGGCGTTCCTGTTCACGGGGCAGGGTGCGCAGCGGCTCGGGATGGGTCGTGAACTGGCCGCCCGTTTCCCGGCGTTCGCGTCGGCCTTCGACGAGGTGGCCGCGGTACTTGACGTGCACCTTGAGCGGCCGCTGCGCGAGGTCGTCTGGGGTGAGGACGCGGACGCGGTGCAGCGGACGGGCTGGGCGCAGCCGGGTCTGTTCGCCTTCGAGGTCGCCCTGTTCCGTCTCCTGGAGTCGGCAGGACTGAGGCCCGACTTCGTGGCCGGGCATTCCATCGGCGAGCTGGCCGCAGCGCACGTGTCTGGTGTGTTGTCGCTGCCGGATGCGGCTCGACTGGTCGCGGCGCGCGCGAGCTTGATGCAGGCGCTACCGACCGGCGGTGCGATGGCGTCCGTCCGGGCGGCAGAGACCGTTGTGCGGGCGGCCCTCGTGGACGGAGTCGAGATCGCCGCCGTCAATGGTCCCCGCTCGGTGGTGGTTTCGGGCGTCGATGACGCGGTGGCGGAGACGATCGAGCGTCTCCAGGACCACAAGGTCACGCGTCTGCGTGTCAGCCACGCGTTCCACTCCCCGCTGATGGACCCGATGCTGGCCGACTTCGCCGAGGTCGCCGCCCAACTGTCCTACGGCACCCCGCGTATCCCGCTGATCTCGACCCTCACCGGCGAGCCGGCCGCCGACGAGCTGCGCGATCCCGCCTACTGGGTGCGCCAGGTCCGCGAACCGGTCCGCTTCGCCGACGCCCTCACCACCCTCTCCGCTCAAGGCGCGACCAAGTTCCTCGAACTCGGCCCCGACACCGTCCTGGCCGCCATGGCCGAGGACACCCTCCCCGACACCACCCACACCATCGCCACCCAGCGCCGCGACCGCCCCGACTCCCACACCCTCCTCACCGCCCTCGGCACCCTCCACACCAACGGCACGGATGTCGACTTCACCGCCCTTCACGCCACCGGAAGACACCTCGACCACCTCCCCACCTACCCCTTCCAGCGGCAGCGCTACTGGCTGGCGCCCCTCCGTACCGCCGGTGACGTCGGCTCGGCGGGACTGGAGGCCGTCGAGCATCCGTTGCTGAGCGCCGCCGTCACGGTCGCCGACGCGGACCGG
The DNA here is from genome assembly GCF_036815105.1 of Streptomyces sp. IBSBF 3136. Taxonomy (NCBI): domain Bacteria; kingdom Bacillati; phylum Actinomycetota; class Actinomycetes; order Kitasatosporales; family Streptomycetaceae; genus Streptomyces; species Streptomyces sp. IBSBF 3136. Next base: position 26,794 of record NZ_JAJSZC010000124.1, on the reverse strand, counting down.
ATCATCCTGACGGGCCGGTTGTCACCCGGGCGTCAGGAATGGCTGGCGGATCACGACATCCTGGGGAATCTGCTGCTGCCGGGCACAGGTTTCGTGGAACTGGCCATGCGGGCCGGGGACCACGTCGGCTGCGGACGGTTGGAGGAGCTGACCCACCGGGCGCCGCTGATGTTGCCCTCCGCCGGCACGGTGGCCGTGCAGGTCGTGGTCGACGCGCCGGACGAGGCGGGCGTGCGCGCCCTGACGATCCACTCGCGGCCGGACGCCGACACGCCGTGGACGCTGCACGCGACCGGCGCGGTGTCGCCCGTTGTCGCCGACGCGTCCTTCGAACTGGCCGAGTGGCCACCGGCGGGGGCCGTCCCGTTGCCGGTCGACGGGTTCTACGAGGGTCTGCGCGAGCGCGGCTACGGATATGGACCGGTCTTCCGCGCGCTGCGCCGGGCATGGCGGCAGGGCGAGCATGTGTACGCCGAGGTGGAGCTGCCCGAGGGCGGCGACGGCACCGCGTACGGTCTCCATCCCGCCCTGCTGGACGCGGCCATGCACGCCGACCAGTTGGGGGAGGGCGGTGCCGTGGAGGGCGAGACCCTGCTGCCGTTCTCCTGGTCGGGTGTGACCCTGCACGCCACGGGGGCGACAGCGCTGCGGGTGCACCTGGAGCGGCTGCGCGGCGACGAGGTGTGCGCCATGCGGCTCGCCGATCCGACGGGACGGCCCGTCGCGACCGTGGAGCAGATGACCGTACGACCGGTGTCCGCCGAACAACTGACCCAAGGTGCGCGCCACGGGGGTGAGTTGCTGCGGCTGGACTGGACGGCCGTGCCGGTTCCGGACGGCGCGACCGAGGCCGCCCTCGTGGGCGATCTTCCCGGCACCGGCCTGCCCCGGTTCGCGGGATTCACCGCGCTGGAGGTCGTACCTCCCGTGGTGTTCTGGGTGGTGGGCCCCGCCGAGAGCGACCCGGTGCGTGGTTGCCGCGCCACAACCGGCGAGGTGCTGGCCGCCGTGCAGGAGTGGCTGGCGCAGGAGCGGTTCGCGGGCAGCCGGCTGGTGTTCGTGACCTGTGGTGCCGTGGCCACGGCGGCGGGGGAGTCGGTCGACGTAGGACAGGCGCCCGTGTGGGGGCTGGTCCGGGCCGCGCTGGCCGAGCACCCCGGCAGGTTCGGGCTTGTCGACACCGACCGGACGGCCGAGTCCGCCGCCGCGCTGCCCCGCATCGCCGGGACCGCCGAGGCGGAACTCGCCCTGCGTTCCGGCCGCGTGACCGTACCCCGCCTGACGCCGATGACCGTGACCGTGGCTGCCCACGGTGAGGCGCGGGTGCCGTGGAACAGCACGGGCACCGTGCTCATCACCGGTGGCACCGGCGAGTTGGGTGCCCGGGTCGCCCGGCACCTCGTCACCCGGCACGGTGTGCGTCACCTGCTGCTGACCAGTCGCCGGGGTCCGGACGCGCCCGGGACCGACGCCCTGCGCGCGGAGCTGTCCGGACTCGGCGCGACCGTGTCCGTCGTGGCCTGCGACGCCGCCGACCGCGATCAACTGAGGGCCGTACTGACCGAGGTGGCCGACGCGCATCCGTTGAACGCGGTCGTGCACGCTGCGGGCGTCGCCGACAGCGGCCTCGTCACCGACCTGACTCCCGAACGGCTGGACGCGGTCCTCGCGCCCAAGGCCGACGCGGCCTGGCACCTGCACGAACTCACCCTCGACGCCGACCTGGACGCGTTCGTGATGTTCTCCTCGGCCGGGGGACTGGTGCTGGCCGCAGGGCAGGGCAACTACGCGGCCGCCAACGTCTTCCTGGACGGTCTCGCCGCTCACCGGTCCGCCGCGGGACTGCCCGTGACGTCGGTGGCGTTCGGCCTGTGGGACACCGGCGAGCAGGGGACACCGGGGTCCGGGGGCGCATCCGCCTCCGGGCCCGCCGAGGATGCCGACCTGGTCCAGGTGCGGCGCCTGGGTCTGCCCGCGCTGCCGGCCACCGACGCGCTGGCCCTGTTCGACGCGGCCGTCACCGCCGGCGAGCCCTGCGCGGCTGCCCTGCGCGTCGACCGGGCCGTGGTCCGGGCCCGGGGCGAGGTGCCGGCGCTGCTGCGCGGGCTGGTGCGGGGCGGGGTCGCTCGCCGCGCCGCCGGGGCGGGCGAGAGCACCGGTGCACCCGCGCACGCTCTCACCGAGCGGCTGGCGGGCCTGTCCGGGAACGAGCGCGTTCGGGTCGTGGTCGACCTCGTCCGTGAGCGTGCCGCCACCGTGCTCGGGCACGCGAGCGGTGCCGACGTACGCGCCGACCGCGCCTTCTCCGACCTCGGCTTCGACTCGCTGGCCGCTGTGGAGCTGCGCAACGCGCTGAACGCCGCGACGGGGCTGCGGCTGCCCGCCACCCTCGTCTTCGACTACCCGAACGCCCAGGCGGCGGGCGAGCACATCGTCTCCCGGCTGTCCGGGACCGCGACCACGCCCCAGGTGACCGCACCGGGATCCGTGTCCGTGGTCCCGGCCGACGAGCCCATCGCCGTCGTCGGCATCCACTGCCGCTTCCCCGGCGGCGTCAACTCGGCCGAGGACCTGTGGCGGCTGCTGGACGAGGGCCGGGACGCCGTCACCGACTTCCCCACCGACCGAGGCTGGGACGTCGACGGCGTGTACGACTCGCGGGAGGGCGTCCCCGGCAAGACGTACGTGCGCAGCGGTGGATTCCTGCACGACGCGGGGGAGTTCGACCCGGAGTTCTTCGGCATCATGCCGCGCGAGGCGCTTGCCCTCGACCCGCAGCAGAGGCTGCTGCTCCAGGGGGCCTGGGAGACCTTCGAACGGGCCGGGATCGACCCCGCCTCGGTGCGCGGCAGCCGGACCGGTGTCTACGTGGGCGTCATGTACACGGAATACGGCCAGCGGGTGCAGCAGCACGTGCCCGAGGAGATCGCCGCCTACCTGTCCGGCGGCAGCGGAGCCAGCATCGCCTCCGGACGAGTCGCCTACACCCTCGGCCTGGAGGGCCCGGCCGTCACCATCGACACCGCGTGCTCCTCGTCCCTGGTGGCCCTGCACATCGCCTGCCAGGCGCTGCGGCAGGGCGAGGTCGGCATGGCGCTGGCCGGCGGTGTGACCGTACTGCCGACGCCGGACGTGTTCGTGGACTTCAGCCGGCAGCGCGGCCTGGCGCCGGACGGCCGGTGCAAGGCGTACGCCAAGGGCGCCGACGGCACCGGCTGGTCGGAGGGGATCGGGCTGCTGCTGGTGGAACGCCTCTCCGACGCCCGCCGCAACGGGCACCCGGTGCTCGCCGTGATCCGCGGGTCCGCCATCAACCAGGACGGCGCGTCCAACGGCCTCACCGCGCCCAACGGCCCGTCCCAGCAGCGGGTCATCGAGGCGGCACTCGCCGCGTCGGGACTCTCGCCCCACGAAGTCGACCTGATCGAGGGACACGGCACGGGCACCGCGCTCGGCGACCCCATCGAGGCGCAGGCGCTGCTGGCGACGTACGGGCAGGGCCGACCGGCCGACGCGCCGGTGTGGCTCGGCTCGGTCAAGTCCAACCTCGGGCACACGCAGGCCGCGGCCGGTGCCGCCGGTGTGATCAAGCTGGTGCAGGCGATGCGCCACGGCGTCATGCCGCGCACCCTGCACGTCGACGAGCCGTCGGACCAGGTCGACTGGTCGGAGGGCGCGGTCGAACTGCTCACGCGGGCCAGGCAGTGGCCGCGCGACGGCAGGCCGCGCCGGGCCGCCGTGTCGTCCTTCGGCCTCAGCGGCACCAACGCCCACGTCATCCTGGAGGAGCCACCGGCGGACCCGCGGGCGGTGAACGACACCGAACCGGACGAACCGCTCGCCACCGCACCCCTGCCCTGGGTCCTTTCCGCCAGGACCGAGTCGGCCCTGCGCAGCGCGGCCCAGCGGCTCGCCGGCCATGTCACGAGCGCGGACGTGGACAGGGACGCGGCCGCGTCCGGAGCCGACGTCGGGTGGTCGCTCGCCTCGGGCCGCGCCCTGCTGGAGCACCGGGCGGTCGTCCTCGGCGAGAATCGGGCCGACCGGCTCGCCGGGCTGGAGGCCGTCGCCGCCGGGAGGCCCGCTCCCGGTGTGGTGACCGGCACGGCCGAACCGCACGGCCGGCTGGCCGTGCTGTTCACCGGCCAGGGCGCCCAGCGGCTGGGTATGGGCCGTGAACTCCACGCCGCCTACCGTGCGTTCGCCACGGCCTTCGACGCGGCCGTCGACCTCCTCGACGCGTATCTCGACCGGCCGCTGCGCGAGGTGATCTGGGGCGACGACGCCGAGCTCGTCGACCGGACGGTGTACGCGCAGGCCGGGCTGTTCGCCGTGGAGACGGCGCTGTTCCGGCTGGTCGAGTCGTGGGGGGTGCGGCCGGACTTCGTGGCCGGGCACTCGATCGGGGAGCTGACCGCCGCCCATGTCGCCGGGGTTTTGTCCCTGCCGGACGCGGCACGACTGGTCGCGGCGCGGGGACGGCTGATGCAGGCCCTGCCCGCGGGCGGGGCGATGGCCGCGGTGCAGGCCGAGCCCGCGGAGGTGCGTGACGCGCTCCCCGACGGCGTGGGAGTCGCGGCGGTCAACGGCCCACGGTCCGTGGTCGTCTCCGGGCCCGAGGACGCCGTGACCGCCGCCGTCGAACACTTCCGCGCGCGCGGCCGCCGGGCAACCCGCCTGCGGGTCAGCCATGCCTTCCACTCGGCGCTCATGGAACCGATGCTCGACGACTTCCGGGCCGTGGCCTCGACACTCGACTACGGCGAGCCGCGCATCCCGGTGGTGTCCAACGTGACCGGACACCCGGCCGACCCGGAGACCCTGCGCAGCCCCGAGTACTGGGTGGACCACGTACGGCGGACCGTCGCCTTCGCCGACGGCGTCGGCGATCTCGTGGAGCGCGGCGTGACCGCCTTCCTCGAACTCGGGCCCGACGCCGCGCTGACACCGATGGTCGACGAGGTCACCGACGGCGAACGGCTCGCCATACCGGCACTGCGCCGCGACCGCCCCGAACCCGCCCAGCTGCTCACCGCGCTCGCCCAGCTCCACGTCACCGGGATTCCCGTGCGCTGGACGGAGATCTTCGCGGACACCGGCGCCCGGCGGGTCGACCTGCCCACCTATCCCTTCGAGAAACGGCACTTCTGGCTCTCGCCCCCGGCCGGGGCGGCCACCGCGACGGGGAGCGGCGACGCGACCGGGCACGGCCAGCGCAACGCAGGCCACCCACTGCTGTCCGCGGTCATGCCCGCACCCGAAGGCGGCGGCCTGGTGCTCACCGGCCGGCTCTCCACGCAGACCGCCGCCCAGGCATGGCTCGCGGACCACAACGTGATGGGCATGGGCCTGCTGCCGGGCACCGGATTCGTCGAACTCGCCCTGCGCACCGCCGAGGAGGCCGGCTGCGACACCGTCGAGGAACTGGTGATCCAGCAGCTCATGCCGCTGCCCGACCAGGGCGGCGCCGCCGTACAGGTCGTCGTCGACGGCCCGGACGCCTCCGGGCGGCGCGCCTTCGCGATCTACTCCCGCTTCGAGGACGCCCCCGACCCGATGCCCTGGACCCGGCACGTCACCGGCGTGCTGGCCACCGAACGGCGACCCGCTCCCGACACTCACGAGTTCGGGCTCGGCGGTGCCGCCTGGCCGCCCGCCGACGCGCGGCCGGTGGACATCGACGGTGTCTACGACTACCTGACCGCCAGGGGTTACCACTTCGGCCCGATGTTCCGGGGCCTGCGTGCGGTGTGGCTGCGCGGCCGGGACCTGTTCGTCGAGGTCGCGCTGCCCGACCACGCCGAGCAGGACGCCCGCCCCTACCGGCTGCACCCCTCGCTGCTGGACGCGGCCATGTCCGCCACCGACTTCCTGGGCGGCCGGAAACCGCAGGACGTCGGAGCGGGCCAACTCCCCTTCTCCTGGGCCGGGATCAGACTGCACTCGGCGGGCGGCCTGAGCAGGCTGCGGGCCCGCGTCAACTGGATCGGCTCCGACGAACAGGCCGGTTCCGAAGCGGTCCGCATCGACCTCGCCGCACCCGACGGCAGCCCCGTCGCCTCCGTGGAGTCGCTCGTCGTACGCCCGGTCACCGCGGACCGACTCGTCGCCGAGGGCGCCGCCCAGACCGGGACCCGGCACCTCGAATCGGTGTTCAGGACCGGCTGGAGCCAACTCCCGCTCGGCGACACCGGCGAGGCCGACACCGGCCGGTGGGCCGTCCTCGGCGACGACGCACTCGCCATCGGCGCCGGGGACGTACCCGTGCACGCCGACCTGGCCGCGCTGCGGGTCGCGCTGGACAAGGGTGTGCTGGCGCCGGATCTCGTGTTCCTGCCGGTGGAGCCGGGCGACGACGAGATGCCGGACGCGGTCCGCTCGCGGCTGCGTACCGTGCTCGCGACCCTGCGCGACTTCCTCGCCGACGACCGGCTCGCCGCGACCCGGCTGGCCGTCCTGACCTGGTTCGGCGCCGACGGGGACGGCGCGCACCTGGACCTCACCGTCGCACCGGTGTGGGGCCTGGTCCGCGCGGCACAGGCCGAACACCCCGGCCGGATCCTGCTCGTCGACCTCGACGCCCAGGAGTCCTCCCTGGGCATGCTGCCCGCGGTCGCCGCCCTCTCCGAACCGGAGGTGTCGGTCCTCGGCCACCAGGTGCGCGTCCCTCGCCTGGCCCACGTACCCCGGCCCGCCGAACCGGTCGCCCAGCGCTGGCGGCCGGACGGCACCGTGCTGATCACGGGCGGCACCGGCGGACTCGGCGCCCTGGTCGCCCGGCACCTGGTCACCGAACACGGCGTACGACACCTGCTGCTGGTGGGCCGGCGTGGCCCGGGCGCCCCCGGAGCCGCCCAACTCCGATCCGAACTCGCCGCGTCGGGAGCCGAGGTCACCGTGGCGGCCTGCGACGTCGCCGACCGGGACGCACTCGCCGCACTGCTCGCCGCCGTACCCGGCGACCGTCCGCTCACCGGCGTGGTCCACGCGGCCGGAGTGCTCGACGACGCCCTCGTCACCGCGCTCACCCCGGAGCAACTGGACACCGTGCTCCGCCCGAAGGCGGACGCGGCCTGGGCGCTGCACGAGCTGACGCAGGACCTCGACCTCGACGCGTTCGTGCTGTTCTCCTCGGTCGCCGGACTGCTCGACCCACTCGGCCAGGGCAACTACGCCGCTGCCAACGCCTTCCTCGACGCGCTGGCCCGCCACCGGCACCGGCACGGCCTGCCCGCCACGTCCCTGGTGTGGAACCTGTGGGCGGCCCGGAGCGGCATGGCCGGCGGCACCGACCCCGCGCTGGCACACCGGCTGGCCGGCCGCGGTACCCCCGTACTGACCCCGGCCGAGGGACTGGCCCTGTTCGACCGGGCGCTCACCGTGGCCGAACCCGTCCTGGTCCCGCTGCGCCTCGACCCGTCCGGCACCCAGGTACCGGCCATGCTGCGCGACGTCATGCCCAGCACCCAGCCCGGCGTCCCACGCACCGCTCCGCTCGCCGGCAGCGCCGCCCCGGCGCCCGGGGCGCCCGGCGCCGCGGACCCGGACGACCTGCTGCGCCGCCTGGCCGCGCAGCCCGCCGACGGCCGCGCCCGGCTGCTCGGCGACCTCGTCAGGGCCCAGGTCGCCGAAGTGCGGCACGCCGAACCCGGCAGCGTCGACATGGGCCGGGGATTCACCGAACTGGGACTCGACTCACTCGCCGCGATCGAACTGCGCAACCGGCTCGGCACCGCCACGGGACTGCGCCTGCCGGCCACGATGATGTTCGACCACCCCACCCCGGCCGACGTGGTCGAACTGCTCCTGGAGGAGCTGGCGGCCGACCTGCCGGACGCCCCGGCCCCGGCGGACCCCGCGCCCGAGGAGCGTCCGGGACCCGCCGGGAACGGCGGCCCCGCCCGCGACGGCGGACAGCCCGACGACGCGGAGATCCGGCGCCGGCTGGCCGCCGTACCCGTCTCGGACCTGCGGGCGGCGGGACTGCTGGACGCGATCCTGCGCCTGGGCACCTCGCAGCCGGGCGCGCGGAGCACCGACCGGACCGCCGGAGCTCCGGCGGACCGCAGCGAGGAGATCGCGAGCATGGACGTCGACGACCTGGTCGCCACCGCCCTCGCGGGCGTGGAGGCCGGTGAGGAGCAGGAGCGATGACGACGGCGGACACCGCGAAGATCGTCGCGGCGCTGCGCGCCTCGGTGCTGGAGAACGAACGGCTCAAGCAGGAGAACGCCCGGCTGCTGCTCGCCGCCGAAGAACCGGTCGCCGTCATCGGCATGGCGTGCCGCTACCCCGGTGGCGCCGACTCGCCCGAGGCGTTCTGGCGGCTGCTCGCCGAGGGCCGTGACGCGGTCACCCCGTTCCCCGCCGACCGCGGCTGGGACGTGGAAGGACTGTACGACCCGGAGCCCGGCAGCCCCGGCCGGAGCGTCACCCAGGAAGGTGCGTTCCTGCACGACGCCGCAGACTTCGACGCGGACCTGTTCGGCATGTCGCCGCGCGAGGCCCGCGACATCGATCCGCAGCAGCGGGTGGTGCTGGAGACGGCCTGGGAGGCGCTGGAGAACGCCAGGATCGACCCGCTGTCCCTCAAGGGCAGTCCGACCGGCGTGTACTGCGGCGTCATGTACCACGACTACGACGGCGCGGACGGCGGCGGCAGCCTCACCAGCGGCCGTATCTCCTACACCCTGGGCCTGCAGGGGCCCGCCGTGTCCGTCGACACCGCCTGCTCCTCGTCCCTGGTCGCCCTGGGGATGGCCGCCCACGCGCTGCGCTCGGGCGAGTGCACGCTCGCGCTGGCCGGCGGCGTGACGGTGATGTCCACACCGGAGACGTTCGTGTACTTCAGCTCGCAGCGCGGCCTCGCGCCGGACGGCCGCTGCAAGTCCTTCGCGGCCGCGGCGGACGGCACCGGCTGGGGCGAGGGCTCGGGCCTGCTCGTGCTGGAGCGGCTGTCGGACGCCGAGCGCAACGGCCACCGTGTGCTCGCCGTCGTCAGGAGCGTGGCCACCAACTCCGACGGGGCGTCCAGCGGCATCACGGTACCCAACGGGCCCGCGCAGAAGCGGGTCATCCTGGACGCGCTCGGGCAGGCCGGTCTGCGGGCGGACGAGGTCGACGCGGTCGACGCGCACGGCACCGGCACCCGTCTCGGCGACCCGATCGAGGCCCAGGCGCTCCTGGCCACCTACGGTCGCGACCGCCCGTCGGACCGGCCGCTGTGGCTCGGCTCGGTCAAGTCCAACATCGGGCACACGCAGGCCGCGGCGGGAGTCGCCTCGATCATCAAGATGGTGCTGGCCATGCGGCACGGCGTCCTGCCGAGAACCCTGCACGTGGACGCGCCGACCCCACAGGTGGACTGGTCGGCCGGAAACGTGGCCCTGCTCAACGAGGCCAGGGCGTGGCCCGACACCGGACGGCCGCGCAGGGCGGCGGTGTCCTCGTTCGGGATCAGCGGGACCAACGCGCACGTGATCCTCGAACAGCCGGCTCCGGTGCCGGGCGACGGCAGCCGTGCGGCGACCGACTGACGGGCGGAGCGAGTGATGAGCGTACACACGGAACAGACCAGCGACGGCAGCCGTCTGGAGCCGGCCCGGCTGCGCCACGTCCTCGGCCACTTCTGCACCGGGATCGCCGTCATCACCGCCCAGGAGGACGGCCTGCCGCCCGTCGGCTTCACCTGCCAGTCGTTCGTCTCGCTGTCCCTCCAGCCGCCGCTGGTCTCGTTCTCGGTGTCCCGATTCTCCCGGTCCTGGCCGGGCATCCGGCGCGCCGGACGGTTCTGCGCCAACGTCCTCGGCGCCGAACAGGAGCCGCTGTGCCGCCGGTTCGCGGCGACCGACGGCAACCGGTTCACGGGCGTGGAGTGGTGGGCGAGCCCGGCCACCGGATCGCCCCGGCTCGCCGGTGCGCTGGCCTGGGTCGACTGCACCATCGAGGCGGTGTACCCGGGCGGCGACCACCGGATCGCCGTCGGCCGCGTCCAGGACCTGGGCGTAGGTGCCGGCGAGTCCGATCCGCTGCTGTTCTTCCAGGGCCGTTTCCACCGCGCCGCCCCCACCACCCCTAGCGGCGCGGCACCCACCCCCTGAAGCGTCCGGCCGACCCCCTCAGTGCCCGGCAGGCCGTCCCACCTGCACGGCACGGCGTCCTAGGGTCGGCCTGCAGCCCCCTTGTGCCTGGTTCTCGTCCTGCGGAGGAACTTCATGAGATTCGGTCTGATCTACCACCACCAGCTGCCCCGGCCCTGGGCGGAGGACAGCGAGGAGAGGCTGTACAGCGAGGCCCTCGAGCAGATCGAGCTGGCCGACCGGCTGGGCCTCGACTACGCGTGGGCGACCGAGCACCACTTCTTCGAGGAGTACTCCCACTCGTCGGCGCCGGAGGTGTTCCTGGCGGCCGCCGCGGCCCGCACCAAGAACATCAGGCTCGCCCACGGGATCGTCCACATGCCGCCGGCCGTCAACCACCCGGCGCGCATCGCCGAACGGCTCGGCGTGCTGGACCTGATCTCCGGCGGCCGGCTCGACTTCGGCTCGGGGCAGGGTAGTTCGCAACTGGAGGTCGGTGCCTTCGGCATCGAGCTCAAGGACAAGTACGAGCAGTGGCACGAGGCGCTGGAAGTCGTCGTGCGGATGATGACCGAGACGCCGTTCACCGGCCACGAGGGCACCTGGGTGAAGATGCCGCCCCGCAACGTGGTGCCCAAGCCCAGGCAGAAGCCGCACCCGCCGCTGTGGCGGGCGTGCACGCGCCGTGACAGCATCCAGGACGCGGCCCGCGAGGGCATGGGCGCGCTGGCCTTCTCCTTCGTCAACCCCGAGGAGGCCAAGGAGTGGGTGGACGCCTACTACGGCACCCTCGCGTCGCCCGAGTGCCGGCCGCTCGGCCGCGCGGTCAACGCGAACGTGGCCATGGTCCTGCCGTTCATGTGCCACGAGGACGAGGAAGTCGCCCTGGACCGGGGCCTGGAGGCGGCGCACTTCTTCTCGTACTCGCTGATGCACTACTACATGACCGGTGAGCACCGCCCCGGAGTCACCGACATCTGGGCGGAGTTCCAGGCCGCCAAGGAGTCGCTGGGCTTCACCCGCACACCGGCCGCGCCCGCCGCGGACGACGAGCAGAGCGGGGTCGAGCAGGCGATGATGGACCAGGTCGGCATGTTGCGCCGCGGCATCGGCACGCCGGACCAGATCCGCGACATCATCCGGCGCTACGAGGCCGTCGGCGTGGACCAGATCATCTTCTCGGTGCAGATCGGCAAGAACAGGCACGAGCACATCCTGGAGTCGCTGGAGCTGTTCGCCCGCGAGGTGATGCCGGAGTTCGTCGAGGGCCGCGACCGCAAGGAGGCCGAGAAGGCCGAGCGGCTGAGCGTGCCGATCAAGGAGGCCCTGGGCCGCGTCGAGCACCGCACCGCGGACGTCTCGGAGTTCTCCATCGCGCCCGAACTCTCCCTGCCCGGCTACCAGGACGACGACGATGATGACGACGATGACTGACTGACACCGTCATCGCGCGGGCGTCGCGCGGCTCCATCAGGTTCGTACGGCGAAAGGACAGGCAGTGACCGTCGGCACTGGAGAGTGGATCCGGCGCTTCCACCCGGCCCCGCGGGCCGCGGCCCAACTGGTGTGCCTCGCGCACGCGGGCGGCGCCGCGTCCTACTTCTTCCCCGTCTCCAGGGCGCTGTCTCCCGCCGTGGACGTGCTGGCCGTGCAGTACCCGGGCCGGCAGGAACGCCGCCGTGAGGCGCCGTTCGAGGACGCGGAGCTGCTCGCCGACGCCGTGGCCGGGCAGCTCGCGGGCCTCACGGACCGGCCCCTCGCACTGTTCGGCCACAGCCTCGGCGCGACGGTCGCCTTCGAGGTCGCCCGACGTCTGGAGGCCGTCGGAACCACCCCGTCGGCGTTGTTCGTCTCGGGGCGTACGGCACCGTCGAGGCACCGCGCGCAGTGGGTGCACCTGGGCGACGACGAGCGGCTGCTCGCCGAGATCGTGAAGATGGAGGGCACCGAGCCGGCGATGCTCCAGGACCCCGAGCTGGTCAGGATGATCCTTCCCGCCCTCCGCAGCGACTACAAGGCCGCCGAGACCTACCGGTACCGGCCGGGACCCCCGCTGCGCTGCCCCGTGGTGGCGCTGACCGGGGACGCCGATCCGCAGGTCACCGAGGGCGAGGCCGGGGCGTGGCGGGAGCACACCACCGGGCCCTTCGAACTTCGGGTGTTCCCCGGCGGCCATTTCTACCTCAACCACCACGCCGGGGAGGTCGTCGCGCTGATACGGCAGCGGCTGACGGCGGCCGCCGGGAACGCGCCGCGCCCGTAGCGGTGCGCCCCGGAACGTCCGTCCTACCGGTGGCCGCCGGCCCCGCGCCCGCGAGCCCGGACCAGCGCGCCCACGCCGTCCAGGACGCGGTCCAGGCCGAAGGCGAACTCCTCGGCACTGCCGGTGGGTTCGTCGAGCACCCCGGCGTCGATCACCCGGTTCAGCGCCGGGAACCGGGCCGGGTCCGTCAGGGCCCGCACGAGCCGGCCGTACGAGGCCATCGCGGCCCGCTCGTCCGGCGCCGCGGCGAGGAAGGACTGCCGGACCTCGGCCGTCACCGTCGCCTCGTTGCGGATGTAGCCGCTGAGCAGCATGATCACCGACAGCTTCTCTCCCTCGGGGAGCGCGGTCCCGGCCAGCCGGGCCAGACCGTGCTCCAGCCAGTTCAGCTGATGGGGAGTCACCGGCGGTCCGCTCACCGGTACGTGCAGGACCCAGGTGTGCTCGTCGAGGATCGCGTGCTGTTCGCAGGCCCAGCTCCGCAGGCCCTCGCGCCAGCCGCCGTCCTCCGCGGGCGGGGAGGGCGGTGTGCGGTAGATGGCGTCCACCATGAGCAGCAGCAGGTCCTCCTTGGAGGCCACGTAGCGGTACAGGGACATGGCGGAGGCGTCGACTTCGGCGGCCACCCGGCTCATCGAGACGGCCGCCAGGCCCTCCGCGCCGGCCACCGCCACCGCGGCGTCCACGATGCGCGGCAGGCTCAGGGCGCGTCTGGGTCCCTTGGCCGGCCGTTCGCGCAGTCCCCACACGTCGGCGAGATGGGCGGGCATCCCCTGGCTCGTGCGCCCTTCCAACGTCGTCACCTTCCGTCGCGGTGCGGAATCCCGCCGGGATGGAATCCGGCCTAGGGGTGGTCGTCGCGGATCAGCCGGGCCGTCCGCAGCTCCACCAGCCATTTCTGAACAGCCGTCAAGGTTTCCGCCGGGTCTTCCTGCCACATTTCGGCGATTTCGTCGGTGGCCAGATGCGGGTCCCCGCCCCACCGCTGCAATGCGATCCAGGCGACCGTGAACGGGGGTGGATAGAAGTGGTCCTTCCCCGTCAGTCCGTCGCACAGAACCAGCCAGCCGTCCGGATTCACCGTGACCTCGACACCGCGTTCCCGGTACAACGGCACGCCTGCCCTCCAAGTCATCGATCCCTCGCATGCGAACGTCGTCCCGGACGCGAGGAGTTGGGCTTCTTCGCAGTTCAGGACGCGGGTGGACACCGGACTGTGTATGGGATACGCTCAATAGCGTACGGTACACGCAGATCGCCTTCAAGATGCTGCGGACATGCTCTCCGGATGGCGAGGGGTGCAACGGCGAATGATCCACGAAATGGCTATCGAGGCCCGTGGGCTACGGAAATCCTATGGAAAAGTACAGGTGCTCGACGGCGTCGACATAAACGTGCGAAAGGGCAGTGTCTTCGCGCTGCTCGGGCCGAACGGCTCCGGAAAGACGACCACGGTCCGTATTCTGTCGACGCTGACTTCCCTGGACGCCGGAGAGGCGAAAGTCGCCGGTTTTGACGTCACCCGGGAGCGGCGCAAAGTCCGGCAGCGGATCACGCTGACGGGGCAGCAGGCGGCGATCGACAAGAACCAGACCGGTGCGGAGAACCTCTACATGATGGCCCGGCTGTCCGGGCTTTCCCGGCAGGAGGCGCACGAGCGCGCGCGCTACCTGCTGGAGCGGTTCGATCTCACCGAGGCGGGCGGCCGCAAGCTCAGCACGTACTCGGGCGGTATGGCCCGCCGTCTCGACCTCGCGGCGAGTCTGGTCAGTTCACCCTCGGTGGTGTTCCTCGACGAGCCGACCACCGGCCTCGACCCGCGCAGCCGGCAGGCGCTGTGGGGCGTCGTCGCGGCCCTCGCCGCGGGCGGGCTCACCGTCTTCCTCACCACGCAGTACCTGGAGGAGGCCGACCGGCTCGCGGACCGCATCGCCCTGCTCGACGGCGGCAAGGTGGTCGCCGAGGGCACCCCGGACGAGCTCAAGGAACGGGTCTCCGGACAGCGCCTCGACCTCGAACTCGCCGACCGGGCGGCCTACGACACCGTGCTCGGGCTGCTCGGCGAGCGGACGGTCGCGCAGGACCCCGGCCTGCTGACGCTCGGCGTGGCCTCGGACGGTTCGGCCCGGCGGGTCCGTGCCCTGCTCGACGAGGTCGACCCCGAGGGCGACCGGGTCGCGAAGTTCCACGTCCACAGCGCCACCCTGGACGACGTGTTCCTGGCGCTGACCGGCCGCACCGCCAACGCGGAGGCGGACGAAGCGAAGGAGACCGCCGGTGTCTGAGAGCATCGCGCTGACCGCGAGGCCGCGTTCCGTCGGAACGGTGTCCAGCCTGCTGACGATGATCGGCCGGTGCACCCGCCTGACGAGGCGTGACGTCGACGCGCTGATCATGTCCCTCATGCTGCCGATCATGATGATGGTGCTGTTCGTCTACCTCTTCGGCGGGGCGATCCAGACCGGCGGCGACTACGTCACCTACGTGGCACCCGGTGTGCTCCTGCTGTGCACCGTGTGGGGCGCGGCCCAGACCGGCGTCGGCGTCGCCAACGACATGAGCACCGGCATCGTCGACCGGTTCCGGTCGATGGACGTCAGCGGCGCCGCCATGCTGGGCGGCCACGTCATGGCCAGCATCATCAAGAACATCACCTCGACCTTCGTGGTGATCGGCGTCGCCCTGCTCATCGGGTTCCGCCCCAAGGCCGACACGCTCCAGTGGCTGGCGGCCGCCGGCGTGCTGGTGGCGTTCATCCTCGCGATGTCCTGGCTCGCCGCCGTGGTCGGCCTGCTCACCAAGTCCACCGACGCGGCGGCGAGTTTCGCCTTCGTGATGATGTTCCTGCCGTACATCAGCAGCGCCTTCGTACCGATCAAGACGCTGCCGAGCTGGCTGCAGGGCGTCGCCGAGCACCAGCCGTCCACGGCCATCATCGAGAGCGTCCGCGGCTTCCTGCTCGACCGGCCGGTCGGTGACCACGCCTGGATCGGGCTCGTCTGGTCGGGCGGCATCCTCCTGGTGTCCGTCGTGCTGGCCGGCGTCTTCTTCCAGCGCCGCGCCGACTGACACGACGGCGGCTTCCCCTCCCCGCACAGCCGAAGGCGGCCTCCACGACACGACGTCGCGGAGGCCGCCTTCGTGCCGCTTCAGGACTCCTTGCGCCACCAGACGCCGACGCTGTCGGCCGCCTTGATCTCCTCCTTGATGCCGTGCGCGTCGCGGTACTCGTGCACCGCCGTACGGCACCCGTCCATGTTGTAGTCGTCGATGATGACGAAGCCGCCCGGCGACAGCTTGGGGTAGAGCGCCGACAGCGAGTCCATCGTCGAGACGTACAGGTCGCCGTCCAGTCGCAGCACGGCCAGCGACTCGATGGGCGCGGCCGGCAGCGTCTCGCTGAACCAGCCCTCCAGGAACTCGACCTGCTCGTCCAGCAGGTCGTACGACTTGAACACCGCCCGGACCGCGTCCGCCGACACACTGAGCACGGTGTTGAGGTTGTGCAGGGCCATCTCCTGGTCCAGCGGGTGACTGCCGTCGCCCGACTCGGGCACGCCCTCGAACGAGTCGGCGACCCACACCCGCCGGTCCTCCACCCCGTGCGCCTTGAGGATGGCGCGCATCAGGACGCAGATGCCGCCGCGCCACACACCGGTTTCGATGAGATCGCCGGGCACGCCGTCGGCGAGGGCGCTTTCGACGCAGTACTGCACGTTGTCCAGGCTCTCGGGGCTCACCATGGTGTGCGCGCTGAACGCGGCCGGCCGGGCCTCTTCCTCGTCCGCCGCGGCGCCTGGACCGGCCGGCCAGGCGGACGGGGTGTCCATCTGGATCCGGTTGGTGAGCACCTTCTTCAGCAGCTCCAGATAGAGCCCGGTACCGGTGTCGGTCATGTCGCCTCCTGCGATGACGGTGTCGGTCGCACCGCCGGCCCGGCGCCCTGGCGCCCTTCCGGCCGGCGGCCTACGGCGTGCGCGACGGCCGACGCGGCAAGGCGAATGGCGGCGCACTCGGGGCAGACCGTAGCCACGCGCGGCGCACGGCGACCCCCCTTCCGCCCCCTAACCAGGGCGCGTGCCCGAGCGCGTGCGGCTGAGCGCGTGCGGCCGAGCGAGGGGCGGCCGCACGCGGGGCAGCCGCACGCGGGGCGGCGGCCGGCACCGGCGGCCGGCACCGGCGAAGGAACGGCAGGGGAACCGGCGGANCGGGGCGGCGGCCGGCACCGGCGGCCGGCACCGGCGAAGGAACGGCAGGGGAACCGGCGGACGGACTCAGCCGCGCGGCTGGTCGATCAGCACACCGATCCCGTCGAGGATGCGTTCGAGACCGAAGACGAACTCGTCGTCCGGGCCTGCGGGTTCGTCCAGGACGCCCGCGTCGATCACCTTGTTCAGCGCGGGGAATCGGTCGGGGCCGACCAGCCGGCGCACGAGCTGCCCGTACGACACCATGGCGGCCAGCTCGTCGGGCGCCTTCGCCATGAACGTCGCCTCGACGTCCGCCGAGACGGTCGCCTCGCTGCGCGTGTAACCGCTCAGCAGCATGATCACGGACAGCTTGTCGCCCTCGGACAGCGGGGTGTCGCCCAGGCAGTCCAGACCGCGCTCCAGCCAGATGATCTGATTCGGCGTCACCGGCGGTCCCGTGATCGGGATACGCAGCGCCCACGTGTGCTTGCGCAGGATCGTGTGCTGCTCCCAGGCCCACCGCGACAGGCCCGCGCGCCACCCCTCGTCCGGCGTCTGCGGCGGCGAGGGGGGCGTCTGGTAGATCGCGTCCATCATCAGGACGAGCAGCTCGTCCTTCGAGGCGAGGTACCGGTACAGCGCCATGGTCGAGGCGCCCAGATCGGACGCGACGCGGCTCATCGAGACGGCGGACAGCCCCTCCGAGGCGGCGATCGCCACGGCGGCGTCGACGATGCGCTGAAGGCTCAGACCGCGCTTCGGTCCCTTGGTCGGCCTCTCCCGCAGACCCCATGCCTGGCCGAGGTAGCTCGGCAGGGCTGGCTCCCCGCTTGCGTCCATCGACTCACTTCCTTCGCGAGGTCCTGCCCGGGGACAGAACCGGTCGTCCTGCGGCTCAGTCTATGCGGTGACCGTCCGCGACCGAACAGGGCTGCGCCGGCGTACGCGCGACGGCACCCACGCTGACCTGTCCAAACGCCCCGGCGCCCGGCCGGCCCCGGGCGCGGCGGCGTGCGCGGGCGGCGGAGTCGCGGGCGGCGGACCCCACGGCCCGGCCGGGTACGGGCCGCCCTCCAAGGACCATACGTCACCCCGCGCCGCCCCCGGCATGCACCGCGTAGGGGCGACCCCAGCCGACGCCGCCGGACGGTGTTAGGGGTTGCCGGGCGACCTTAGGGGGGTCTCCCGGCTCCCCGCCCGACCGGTGCGCGCTTGGATCGAGCCACGATCCCAGAGAGGACATCCAGCCGATGACCGAGAACGCCGAGACCGGCAGTGCCACCGGGTCCCTCCCGGTGTTCCCGCTCGACCGCAGGAAGTGCCCGCTCTCGGTTCCGCGGGAATACGAGGCGATGCGCACCGACGAGCCGGTCGCCAAGGTCGTCAACCGCATGACCGGCAAGCCCGCGTGGGCGCTGACCCGCTATGCGGACGTCCGCCAGGTGCTGGGCGACCCGTCGATGAGCTCCGACGCCCGCAACCCCGGCTACCCGCACCAGTTCCAGGTGCCGGAGGAGATGCTGCCCTACATCGCCTTCCCGTTCGCGGCCATGGACCCGCCCGAGCACACCGTGCGCCGCCGGATGGTGATCCCCGAGTTCACGGCCAAGCGGATCGCCGAACTCAAGCCGCGCACCCAGGCCATCGTCGACGCGCGCATCGACGCCATGCTGGCCAAGGGCGGCCCGGTCGACCTCGTCGCCGAACTCGCCGTCCCCGTGCCGTCGCTCCTGTTCTGCGAGATGCTCGGCGCCGACCCCGAGCACATCGGCTACTTCCGGAACTACGCCGAGACCACCACCGGCCACGACTCCAGCATGGAGGCGGTCGCCGGCGCCATCGCCGAGATGGACGAGTTCCTCGACGAACTGATCACCGAGAAGACGAAGAACCCCGGCGAGGACCTGCTCAGCCGGATCGCCGCCAAGCTGCCCGAGGAGCCCACCCTCGAACACGACGACCTGGTGGCCATCGCCCGGCTCCTGGTGATCGCCGGCTCCGACACCACCGCCAACATCATCTCGCTGGGCACCCTCACCTTCCTCGAACACCCCGAACAGTTGGAGGAGGTACGGCGGGACCCCTCGCTGCTGCCCGGCGCCATCGAGGAACTCCTGCGCTTCCTCAGCATCCTGGACTCGGCGACCGTGCGCGTCGCCACCAAGGACATCGAGCTGGCGGGCGGCGAGACCGTACGCGAGGGCGAAGGCGTCCTCGCCCTCAACGGCGCCGCCAACTGGGATCCCGGCCGGTACCCGGAGCCGCACCGCTTCGACATCCACCGCGACGCCGAGGGCCACATGGCGTTCAGCCACGGCAACCACATGTGCCCCGGCGCCAACCTCGCCCGGATGCAGCTGGACGTGGTGTTCCGCACCCTGTTCACCCGCATCCCCGGCCTGCGCCTCGCGGCACCCGCCGGCGACCTGCCCTACATGTTCGACGCCCACGCCTACGGGCTCCACGAGCTGCCCGTCACCTGGTGACACGGGAGTGAGGACGATGCGGATCTCCGTCGACCGCGAGGCGTGCGTGGGATCGGGGAACTGCGTATTCCACGCACCGGGCGTGTTCGACCAGCACCCCGACGGCCGGGTGCTCCGCCTCGTCGAGGAACCCGACGAGGCACTGCGCGCCGCGACGCTGACCGCCGCCGCGAACTGCCCGGTCCACGCCATTTCCGTCAACGACGCATGAGCCGCGCGAGCTCCCCGGCGAGCTCCGCCGCTCCACGAGACCTTCCCGGGAACGGGGTTCGGAGCAGAAGATGATCAAGCTTCCCGAGGCGGACGGCACCCTCACCACCTACGAACCGGACCACACCGCCCAGGTGCACCCGGCCGACCCCACTCCCTTCCGCACCAGGTCGATGCTGGCGACGGCCCACGTGCTCGCCGACCCGCTGGCCGACAACGAGCCCCTCGGCCCCGTCGGCCCCACCCCGCCGCCGCAGACCCTGGACTGGGACGCCACCCTCGCCTTCCGCCGGCACCTGTGGGCCCACGGCTTCACCCTGTGCGAGGGCATGGACACCGCCCACCGCGGCATGGGCCTCGACTGGCCGATGGCAGCCGAACTCATCCGCCGCTGCGGCGCCGAGGCCAGGGCGGTGGGCGGCCGGATGGCCGCCGCCGTCCTCACCGACCAGATCGAACCCTTCGAGCCCTGCACCCTCAAGGACGTACAGACCGCCTACGAGGAGCAGCTCGCCGTCGTCGAGGAGGCGGGCGCCCAGCCCGTCATCATGTGCAGCCCCCACCTCACCGTCGCCGCCCGCGGCCACGACGACTTCGCCGAGGTGTACGGCGCCCTGATCCGCCAGTCCAGCCGCCCGGTGATCCTGCACTGGATCACCTCCGAGTGGGACCCCCGCAACACCGAGTACTGGGGCCACGAGGAACCCGAGCCCGCCTACGACGCCCTCCTGGACATCGTCCGCGACCACCCCGGCAAGGTCGACGGCGTCAAGATCGGCCCCGCCGAACTCGACCGCCAGATCGCCTGGCGCGCCAAGCTGCCCGACGGAGTGAAGTTCTACACCAGCGACACCACCGACTACGCACGGATGTTCGTCGGCGACGAGCGCGGCCACAGCCACGGCCTCACCCCGGTCATCGACCCGGTGATCCCGCTCGCCGCCCAGGCGTTCCGCGCCCTCGACGACGGCGACGAGGCCAAGGCCGCCGAACTCCTGGAGGCCACCCTCCCGTTGAACCGGCACCTGTTCAGCGGCGAGGGCCGCAGCATCTACTTCTTCCGCACCGGCGTGACCTTCCTCGCCTGGCTGTCGGGGCACGCACCGCACTTCCGGATGGTGTGGGGCGAGCAGTCGGCGCGGTCCGTGCCGCACCTGGCCACCGCCTACCGGCTGGCCGACCGGGCGGGCGCCTTCCCCGACCCGGAACTCGCCGAACAGCGGATGAAGCTGTTCCTCGCCGTCTCGGGGGTCGACCAGTGACCCGGGCACTCGTCCTCGGCGGCGGCCTCGCCGGCATGCTGGCCGCCGCCGCCCTCGCCGACACCGTCGACCAGGTCGTCGTCCTGGAACGCGACACCTTCCCCGACGCCCCCGAGCCCCGCCGCGGACTGCCGCAGGGCCACCACAGCCACATCCTCATGCGCGGCGGCGTCGAGGCCGTCGACGAACTGCTGCCCGGCACCGTCGACCTGCTCTACGCCGCCGGAGCCAAGAAGCGCGGCCTGCCCCACGGCGCCCTGGCCCGCGGCCCCGAAGGCTGGATGGAACGCATAGACACCGACGCCTACCTGCTGCTGTGCAGCCGCGACCTGCTCGACCACGTCGTCCGCCGCCAGGTGCTGCGCGACGGCCGGGTCACCGTCCGCGAGGCCACCAAGGTGCTCGGACTGATCGGCGGCGCCTCCCGGGTCACCGGCGTGCACGTCGAGACCGGCGACGGACAGGAGCGGCTCTACGCCGACCTCGTCGTGGACGCCACCGGACGCGGCTCCAGCGCCCCCGCCTGGCTGACCGCGCTCGGCCTCCCCCAGGTCCGCGAGGACGTCGTCGACGCCGGAATCACCTACGTCAGCCGGTGGTTCGAGGCGCCGCCCGGCGCGAAGGACGACTTCCCCGGCGTGATGATCCAGATGACCCCCGGCACCGGCGAGCCCGGCCGGGGCGCCGGACTGCTGCCGATGGAGGAAGGCCGCTGGATCCTCAGCCTGTTCGGCAGCCGGGGCGGCGAACCCCCCAACGACGAGGCCGGTTTCGCACGGTTCGCCCGTGAGCGGCACCACCCGATCATCGCCGACCTCATCGCCCAGGCGACCCCGGCAGGACCGATCCGCACCTACCGCAACATCCCCGACCGCAGGCGCCGCTACGAGAAACTCGCCCTGCCCGAGGGCTTCGTCGTCATCGGCGACGCCGCCTCGGCACTCAACCCCGTGCACGGCACCGGCATGTCCGTCGCCGCCCAGTGCGCCCGCCTGCTGCGCGACGAACTCACCGACGGCGGCCTGCGGCCCCGACTGTCCCGTCGCGTCCAGGCCGGCATCGCCCGGATCAACGGCGGTGCCTGGCGGCTGGCCACCAACACCGACCAGGGCCTGCCCGACGTCCGCGCCAACGTCCGCCTCCAGGGCGGTGCCCTCGCCGACCGCATGGCGGCCCGCGTCGCCCGCACCGGTTGCCGCGACCGTGACGTCATCAACGCCGTGTTCGGCGTGGCCTCCCTGGTCAAGCCGATGACCGCGATGATGTCCCCGGCCTTCCTGCTGGCCGTGCTGCGCGGGCCGCGCAAACCCGCGCTCACCGCCGAACAGGCCATCGCCCAGTTCCCGGAGTTCGGCGACCTGCTCCCGTACGGCGCGTCGGACCGGCCCACCCGCAACCCGGCATGAGCGCCCGGCACACGGAACCGGCCGGCGCCCCGACGGTGGTCCCCTGGGTGCTGTCCGGCCGCGGCCCGCAGGCACTGAGCGCACAGGCCGCCCGCCTCGCGGCCCACGTGACGGACGGCGCCGGCACCGGCAGCCCGGTCGACATCGGTCACTCCCTGCTGACCACGCGCGCCCGGCTCGGACACCGTGCCGTGGTCCTCGGCCGGGACCGCACCGAACTCCTCGCGGGTCTGCGCCTGCTGGCCACCGGCGAACGCGCCGACGACGGCGCGGCCACCGCGGTGTCCGGCACGGCACTGCCGGACCCACGCGTGGCGTTCGTGTATCCGGGCCAGGGCTCCCAATGGCGCGGCATGGCCCGCGAACTGCTCGACACGGCACCGGCGTTCACGGACCGGATCGCCCGGTGCGCCGCGGCCCTCGGCCCCTTCGTGGACTGGGACCCCGGCAGCGTGCTGCGCGACCCGGAGTCCCCCCTGTGGGACCGCGTCGACGTGGTGCAACCGCTGCTGTGGGCGGTCATGGTCTCGCTGACCGCGCTCTGGGAGTCGTACGGCGTACGGCCCGCCGCCGTCGTCGGCCACTCCCAGGGCGAGATAGCCGCCGCCTGCGTGGCCGGCGCGCTGTCCCTCCAGGACGGCGCCCGGGTCGTCGCCCTGCGCAGCCGGCTCATCCGCGCCGAACTCGCCGGTCTCGGCGGAATGCTCTCCGTGCCGCTCTCCCACGCGGACGCCGAACCACGCCTGGAACCGTGGGCCGGGCGCCTCCAACTGGCCGCCGTGAACGGACCCTCGTCCGTCGTCGTGTGCGGCGAAGTCACCGCCCTGGACGAGCTGTTCGAGGAACTGACCACCGAGGAGATCCAGGCACGCCGGATCGCGGTGGACTACGCCTCCCACTCCCACTACGTCGAGACCCTGCGGGACGCCCTCCTGGACGCCCTCGCCCCGGTACGGTCCCGGACGGCGGACATCGCGTTCTACTCCACACTCACCGGCGGCCCCCTGGACACGGCCGAGCTGACCGCGGACTACTGGTACCGCAACCTGCGCGGCACCGTACGCTTCGCCGAGGCCACCCAGGCACTCCTGGCCGACGGCTTCCGCGTCTTCGTGGAGTCCAGCGCTCACCCCGTGCTCACCAGCGCCGTCCAGGACAGCTGCGAAGCCGCCGGCGTCGACGCGGTCACCCTCGGCTCACTGCGCCGGGAGGCGGGCGGCCTCGACCGCTTCGCCCTGTCACTGGCCCAGGCCCACGTCCGGGGCGTCCCGGTGGACTGGACAGCCTTCCTGCCGGGCGCCCGGACCGTCGACCTGCCGACCTACGCCTTCCAGCGCAAGCGCTACTGGAAGGACCCGGCCACCAGGACCGCGCACCGCACCGTCGCGGGGCAGCGCGCCGTCGACCACCCCCTGCTGTCGGCCGCCGTGGAACCGGCACACGCCGGCGGGACCCTGCTCACCGGAAGGCTTTCCCTCCAGGCCCAGCCGTGGCTCGCCGACCACCAGGTGTTCGGCACGACCGTCGTGCCCGGCGCCGCCCTCGTCGAACTCGCCCTGTGCGCGGGGGATCAGCTGGACTGCCCGCTGCTCGGTCAACTGACCCTGCGCACCCCGCTGATCCTGCCCGAGCAGGGCGGCCTGGCCGTCCAGGTAGCCGTCGAACCACCCGACGCCTCCGGCCACCGGCCGTTCACCGTGCACTCCGGCGTGACCGAGGACGCGGGGCCCTGGACCCTGCACGCCGAGGGCACGCTCACCGACCGGACCGGCGACCCGACGGAGCAGTTCGACTTCACCGCATGGCCCCCGCCCGGAGCGACGGCGGTGGACGCCACCGACGCCTACGCCGACCTGGCCGCCCAGGGGTACGGCTACGGCCCGGCCTTCCAGGCCGTCACGGCGATGTGGCGGCGCGGCGACGAAACCTTCGCCGAAGTGCAACTGCCCTACGGAGTACGGGCGGACGCCGAGCGCTACCTGCTGCACCCAGCCCTGCTGGACGCCTGTCTGCACCCGGACGCACTCGCCGGACCCGACGCAGCTGCCCGGCTCCCCTTCGAATGGACCGACCTGCGCCTGCACGCCGTGGGCGCGGACGCACTCCGGATCCGGATCGCTCCGGGCCCCGACGGCGGCGACCGGCTCGACGCCGCCGACCCGACCGGAAGCCCCGTCCTCTCCCTGGCGGGACTGTCGACACTGCCGGTGTCGCCCGACCGACTGACGTCCGTGCGACGCGCGTCGACGGTTCAGCCCTTGAGTCTGGAGTGGGTTCCGCTCGCGGTGGAAGGCGCTGGCGCCGTGGGCCCGGGTGGTGCGGCCGGTCCGGGCGAGCCGACGCCCGACCTCCCCGACCTCGACGCCGCGCGCGCCGCCTCGGACGAGGCCGCGACCGCGCCCGAGACGGTGGTCTGGGCGGTCGACAGGCCCGACCGGGCGGCACCCGCGCTGGACGTCGCCCACCAGACGGCACGCGACGCGCTGACGGTGGTCCAGGACTGGCTCGCCGACGAGCGCTTCTCCGCGTCCAAGCTGGTCGTACTGACCACGCGAGCGCTGTCGGTCACAGGGGACGCGCATCCGGCCGACGTGGTGCTCGCCCCCTTGTGGGGGCTGGTTCGCGCGGCCGTCGCGGAGAACCCGGACCGGTTCGTCCTGGTCGACACCGACGAGCACACCGACTCGGCGCGCGCCCTCGCCACGGCCGTGGCCTGCGGAGAGCCGGAACTGGCCCTGCGAAACGGTACTGTTCTGGCCCCCAGACTGACGAAGTCACCGCTGGTCCCCGGTGATACACGCACCCTGGACCCCGAGGGCACAGTGCTGATCACCGGCGGGACCGGTGGTCTGGGTGGGCTGGTCGCACGGCACTTGGCGACCGATCACGGCGTGCGGCGGCTGGTGTTGGTGAGTCGTCGCGGTGTACGGGCCCCGGGAGCGGGGGAGCTGGTGACCGAGCTGCGAGGGCTCGGTGCCGAGGTAGTGGTGGCGGCCTGCGACGTGTCGGACCGGTCGGCGCTGGCCGAGGTGCTGGACGGCATTCCGGCTGAGCGTCCGCTGACCGGTGTGGTGCACACGGCCGGGATGCTGGACGACGGCGTGGTGGCGTCGCTGAGCCCGGAACGGCTGGACGCGGTACTGCGCGCGAAGGCGGACGCGGCCTGGCACCTCCACGAGCTGACCGCCGACCACGACGTGGCCCTGTTCTGCCTCTTCTCGTCGGCGGCGGGCACGGTCGCCCCCGGCGGCCAGGGCAACTACGCGGCGGCCAACACGTTCCTCGACGCCCTCGCCGGACACCGCAGGGCCGCCGGACTGCCGGGTCAGTCCTGCGTCTGGGGCATGTGGTCCCTGGACACCGGCATGACCGGCCACCTCGACGAGACCGCCCTGCGCCGCCTGCGCCGACAGGGATTCGGCGCGCTGTCGGCGGCGGACGGCCTGGCGCTGTTCGACGCGGCCGTCGCATCCGAGGCCACTGTCCCGGTCCTGATGGACCTGGAGCTGCCCGGCCTGCGCACGCGCGCCGCCTCCGGCACCCTGCCCGCCGTACTGAGCGCCCTGGTCAGGGCCCCTCGCCGTCAGGCGGGCGGGACCGTCACCGGTGCCTCGCTCGCCGACCGTCTGGCCCGGCTCGCGGACGAGCAGCGCCGGCCGATGCTGCTCGAACTCGTGCGGCGCGAGATCGCTGACGTCCTCGGCCACGCGTCGGTCGACGGAGTCGCGCACGACCGCGCGTTCAAGGAGCTCGGCTTCGACTCGCTGACCGCTGTGGAACTACGCAACCGGCTGAACGCCGTGGCCGGTCTGCGACTGCCCGCGACACTGGTGTTCGACCATCCGACGGCCACCGCGGTCGCCGACCACCTGTACGCCCTCCTGCTGGGCGCGACGAACAGGCGCGCACCGGCCGCGCCCGCCGCCCGGACCGATGACGAGCCGGTGGCGATCATCGCCATGGCGTGCCGCTTCCCTGGCGGGGTGTCCTCGCCGGAGGAGCTGTGGCGGCTGGTGGAGTCCGGGGTGGACGCGGTTTCCGACTTCCCGGCGAACCGGGGCTGGGACGTCGCGGGGCTCTACGATCCCGAACCGGGCACACCCGCCAGGACGTATGCGTGGTCGGGTGGATTCCTGCATGAGGCGGGGGAGTTCGACGCGGACTTCTTCGGCATCAGCCCGAACGAGGCGCTGGCGATGGATCCGCAGCAGCGGTTGCTGCTGGAGACGTCGTGGGAGGCGTTCGAGCGGGCCGGCATCGACCCCGCCGCGCTGCGCGGCAGCGCCACCGGCGTCTTCGNAGCGGTTGCTGCTGGAGACGTCGTGGGAGGCGTTCGAGCGGGCCGGCATCGACCCCGCCGCGCTGCGCGGCAGCGCCACCGGCGTCTTCGCGGGGCTGATGTACCACGACTACGCCAACAGTTCGGCCGCCGGCGCGATCGCCTCGGGCCGGGTGGCGTACACGTTCGGCCTTGAGGGCCCGGCGGTCACCGTGGACACTGCGTGCTCGTCGTCGCTGGTGGCCCTGCATCTGGCGGTCCAGGCCCTGCGCAACGGCGAGTGCACCCTCGCTCTGGCCGGTGGCGCCACCGTGATGGCCACCCCCGAGGTGCTGCTGGAGTTCAGCAGGCAGCGCGGGCTCTCACCGGACGGCCGCTGCCGGTCGTTCGCCGCCACGGCGGACGGGACCGGGTTCTCCGAAGGTGCGGGCGTCCTGCTGGTGGAGCGCTTGTCGGACGCGCGTCGCCTGGGGCATCCGGTACTGGCGGNCCGGGTTCTCCGAAGGTGCGGGCGTCCTGCTGGTGGAGCGCTTGTCGGACGCGCGTCGCCTGGGGCATCCGGTACTGGCGGTCGTGCGCGGCTCGGCGGTGAACCAGGACGGTGCGTCGAACGGTCTGA